>NZ_QLIT01000246.1 GCF_003574485.1 Facilibium subflavum | reverse complement strand
TTTTGATTAACTGATGATGCTGATGGTAGAGTATTGTTAACAAAAGGTCCTATTGGCGTATGTCCGGATGGGGTGGGTGCGGACTGTCAAACGTTAGCTCAGGTCAGGTACAATAAACTTGGGCAAGTTATATTGCACTGGTCAGTTATCTTAAAAAATGGTGTGCCGCAGTTTCCGGTGACAGGTGTTAAAACACGTTATGATATGAAAACAGGCAACGTAAGTGAGATTTCCAATGTTAATTTAACCGGAGATGTTATTGATGCAAACGAAAATCCACAAGCTGGTACGCTAAGTGATACTATTACGTATGGCTATGACCCACTGACAGGCAGTAAAACCAGCAAACAGTACGCTGACGGTAAAATGCAATCATGGGATTATACGGCTTCAGGTCAGCTAAAGGATTTTACGGATATTGGTGGCTGGGTGACGAGCAACCAATATGGGGGGCAAAAGGATACAGGTGCTAACCTTGTTGATATTCGTCTGTATGATAGTAAGCATAATTTGCAAGGCCAGGAAAGCTATGACTATCATGGTACGACAGAAAGCTGTCACGGCAATGAACTATGCGCTTTGCAGTTTGGCAATGGAATGAAAGTTACCTATGATTATACCCAAAGCAACACAAACCCATATCGAGCGCTTGCAAATGCAACAACGACCAATGCAGATGGGGAGTTGATTCATGAAGTAGACTATGCTTACAATAATCAAGGTCAGCTTATTGCTAAACATGTCGTAGATTACACGAAAGCGCAAAGTAATATATTAGGGGACAGCTATAGCTATCATTATGATGCTGCCGGTAGGTTGGCTACGGTTAATATCACAGGAACAGATAAATCAACAACGATCTATCATTACGATGATAACGGCAATATTACTGCGCTAAGCACTGCAGGCAATAAGGCGAATACAGAAAGCTATCAGTATAATGCGGAAGACCAATTAATATCCGTTGATGGTGCAAGGCCGTTGAAGTATGATGCCAATGGCAATGTGATCGTTGACGATTTAGGCAATCAGTATCATTACAATGCCTATAATCAGTTGGAAAGTTTTACAGCGGTGGATGATAACAAACACTATCAATATGGTTATTATCCTAGCGGCATGCGTCAGTATAAAAGTGATGGCCAAATCACCCTTACTTTTTATAATGATGGTGGTGTGTTGACAAACACAGTCTCCTCTGCAGGCGGGTTGACGCATTATTTAATTGGTCAAGGCCATGATATTCGTTATTTAGAAATGCCAGGCAAGCTGAGCGTTGATTATTTTTTAAATGACCATCATGGCGATGTATCAGCAGAAACAGATGCCACAGGTAAGCTTATTGGTGCTACAGCTTATGATAGTTTTGGTAATATTCTAACGCATTGGGGCAGTGCTGCTATTGCAAATAGCAGCGTGTCGTCGGGGGAGCGTTTGGGCTTATCCGCCAATCCATTTGCTTATGATGGTGAATATCGTGATGCTGAAAGCGGACTTGTTTATCTGAACGCGCGCTATTACAATCCGCGTTTGCAACGATTTATGGCACGCGATAGTTATCCGTTTTTCAATCGCTATGCGTTTGGTAACGATGATCCTGTTGGCAATATTGACCCAACGGGACATTTTAACTGGGGAGATTTTTTTGGTGGATTAGCAATTGCTGCAGGCGTGGTGGCGACTGTCGCCAGTGATGGTGCTTTGGCGCCTGTTTTTGCAGGCATATCAGGTATAACATCCGGTGCATTAAATATTGCTGCTAACCATACTAATGGTGGCTTAAGCGGAAGACTGGGGCATGCCTCGATGGCATTTGGCATACTCAGTGCTGTGCTAGATGTTGCTGATGGTGCCTCAGAAGGTGGTAGATTTTTCAGTGGAAACAATAGGATGCTTGCAAAAAAATTTGAAGATTTTTCCAGCTGGTCTGCCAGTATACAACAGCAGATGGATCATTTTGATATAAATACGGCGTTTGATCATCGTAAAACCTTTGGTATAGGGTTTGGTATTATGGCGGCAGGGCTTGTCACTTATGATGCGCCTGAAATTGTAAGTTGGTGGAAAGGCTCTGATGCTATAGCAGAAGATGCTGGTCAAGCTGCATCATGGTCGTTATGGTCAGTATCAGCAGGCACCGCTCGTTTTATTTCTCGTGTTGGCGGAGGCAGCGCCATAGCTACAGGGATGCAGATGGAAACCATAGCCGGGAAAGGCAGGAGTCTGTATCGTGGGAATCGAATTCTTCATGATTTTTTATGGCAAGAGGTGAGGGTTTCTGCTGTGGTCGGTGCAATAGGCGGACTTGCAGGTATGGGGGAGAAATGGTTTGTTAATAAGCTATCCTCTAAGCTTGGTACTTATAAAGATCTTCTGACAGCACCAATAGGTAGCATTTTACAAGGTGGAGTGGCAGCATCAATGGGTGTTGCAGTTGCTAAAATACAGGCAAAGTATATCTATCATGGATCAATAAAGCCTCATGATTTAACAGTAGTGGGACTTCACGGGGCTTATATCGGTGGTATGTGGAAACCGTTGACAAAAGGTGTGTTTTCGTGGAGAAGTAGAGAGTGAGTCATTTAAGTGAAAAGGTGGGTAGATAGATGCTACCCTTGATGTATATCACGAGTGAAGCATTATATATAAGACAATAACAGGGCTGAATGCATAAAGGGCCACCGAGAGTTTGCAGTTGAATCCGGTTTCACCATATGCATTGATTTTAGCTCTTGAATAACCCAATATCGCAATTGTCATCACTATAATCACTATAATTGCTACAAGCATATTTAGACGCATCAGAGCCTGATGGTACAAGAATATTGTTTTCAGTAAAACCACATGTATAACCTGAAGCGTGAGGGCCTACATAACCTGTTGCTAGACTACTACTCCAGAAAGCATGTGTTGCTATTCCAGTTACGGTAAATTGACATAATAGTTTATTTCTTTGATTTGGGTCATAAAAAGCAATAGTTTCATTTGCGCCTGAGTTCTCAATTTCCTGGCATTTACCTGGATATATTACTGCCGCATAATCGGGACCATCTTCAGCATGAGCTCCGCGAATTATGCTTAAATCAGTCATGTTGCATGCACGAAAGTCAGTTGAAACGGCGAAACTTTTTGTTCCCATACAGCTCAATACTGCCATTGTAGCGATGACAATGGATTTATTCATTGTAATTTCCTTTATCATATCATCCTCTCCTGGTTATGAATGTTAAATTGCTTAAATTATACCAAGTCAACTTAAGCAGAACCTGTATAATATTAGATGCTTGCTGGGATAAAAACTATTGAGTAATTTATCCTTTTTCTATATCACTGCTCTTATCGGTATATGAGGGTATAGCTCTTGCCTATTTAAAAGTCAGGTATTAGTACAAAGGGCTTTAAACGATGCCTTAAAGTTTAAATCGACCATTACTGAAGCTGACCAAATGGAGAAAAACATCGCGCACTGAGTGATTTTGCAATTAAGTATCGTAAATTATTTGTAATTTCTGTGCCTACATGCAGGTAGATATTAAGCTAACCTTGATTCCAGCGTATTACACTTAAGTTCCCATCATGATAAGACGTTAAATATTTGGGCAATGTTTTAACATTAAGTATTGAAGTACTTTCGGGATGAAGCAAACTTCCACGCGTGATAACAAGCTGGAAGTTACCATTTTTATCAGGGTACACTTTGCATTGAGCGCCGGTTATATTATCTTGATAGCCTTCAATAGCAGCAACCGCAGGCAACTCAACATGTGAAAGCACAAAAGGACCATTTTCACAATAAAGAAAATTGTCCGGCTTTTTGGTTATCATAAGCATGTCTTTTGCGCTATAAAGCGCTGATTGTAAGGGCGGATGATAAATACCTAACGTGAAAAACTCTATAGGGAAACAAACCGAAAATTTCTATTTGACAGTTAGATGGATTCCAGGGTCGGCAAACCAAACTGTACACTCCAGCCGGATGAGAAAAAATTATACGAAAATTTATTTATTGGCTCACGCATAAAAGTTCTGGTAGAGCCATCAATATTTCTGTCAATATATGCCATTGAGCTAAACATATAGGCACCAGAGGCAGCGCCTAATAGCATATTGGTGGCAAGTGAGGTTTTTGTATATTGATAATGCTCACCAAGTGCCTGTGAGATTGGAAAGAAAGTGGCCTTTCTAATATACTCGGCGGATGCAGTTCGTATCCCGCCGAGTAACATTGGTTTTGCATATATCAGTACAGAACGAGTTTCTCGCGCTGCAACCTTTTCCGCACCAACATCAAGGTTTTTTAAACCAGCATCAGGTGCCAGAATTGTTTGTCCCCAGGTTTTTTCACTACCAATAAGATTTCCCTCTGCATCTTTTAAACTACGAAATAGGTAAGCAGAAGTCCCTGCCAGGAAAATGGCTGTTGGCAATGCCGCCAGTGCGCCATAAGCCATTTTCTTGGCACTTATGCCGCCTTGATCTGATGATATCATTGGCATTGCCGCACCTTCTAAGGTATTATCTGCAAGGTTTAAGCCAAAATTTACGAGAGATGATTTACTCATCATACCAACGGTTGATAAAGCCATACCCGTCATGGCCATCGCGTTACCAGCAAGGTGTGATGCCGTATGATCACCAATCATGCTGATTCCTGTTGAAAATACATTTAGTACACCACTTAGCCCATACATAAAGGGCAAGGCCTCGGGTAAAATGGTGATTGGTGCAATAAGTCCAAACCCCATAGAGGCAATTGATGAATATAAAGATAAGCTACTTAAAGAAAAATGCCCTGATGGGTCGGTATTACTAATTGGATTATTATCAAAAGCATTATAGCGATTTAAAATATTATAGTTATCCCTTTGCATAAAACGTAACTGTCTTGGATTATAAAATCGTGCCCTTAAATACACAAACCCGGTTTCTGGGTCCTGGTATTCACCATCATACGTTAATGGGTTATATGTCAGAGGTTGAGAGAAGTTAATGGGCCTTGAGGGATTGTTTTGAACGAACAGACGATTTTGCCCATAGCTTGAAAAATTATAAGTTTGTTTTAAATTGGCTGTTGCGGTCAATAACAAACTTGTCGTGCTGTGCACGGCGGCTGAGAAGTAATAGGCATTTTGCTTAAAAGCGTTGACAACATAGCGGACATCCTTGCCTAAATAAGCACTTTGGCTGTTATGCTGCCTATCCTCAGCATTGATTAACTGATTATTCTGATAAATAAAATCAAGTTGCAGACGGTGATTATCAGATGATCTACAGATTTTTGCATCTCGTAAACCTTCTGGACTATAGGTATAGTTACACTGCAAACCCCTTTTAGGCGATTTTATTGCAATTAGCTGCTCCTTGGCATTATATTGGTAGTGATTGCATTGTGTATCTATCATTAAACTGCCATTGGCATTGTAGGTGAGGTTGCATGCAGCAGATGCGAAACTGCTTAGTAAGATGCTGGATAACAACGCATATAATTTATATTTTTGCATTTTACGCCTCGATTCGATTTTACAAAAATGATTTACCAATGCTATATCATCATTCAACCTGAATATGTTTTCGGTGTCTATAGATAAAATATTGAGTTTACTCTATGACAATAGGCATTAAGTATTGGTAAACTGAAAGACTTGGTTTATGGATGAAACAAAGGGTACTTTATGCTTTATAAAAAAAAACACTATCTAACCCTGCTAGCTGTATTATTGCTGACAGAAAATAGTGTAGCAAATAAGCTTAGTATAGCGCAATGCAAAACAAGCTTTCCACACTGGAATTGCCAAAGCCCGGTGGTATTAAAGAAGCTTGATAAACTTGTACAGCATCTTAAGCCTTATGCTGGTAAAGGTGAAATTGCTGCCTTTGATTGGGATGGCACTGCTTATAGTGAATCAATCAAACTTAAATCTGGTGCTTTAAAGAATCACTCGTTTGCAGGACAGCCTGGTTGGTTTATTTATATGGCGGAACATAAAGGTAAAAATAATAAACTATTGCCTGCATTTGTTTCTTTCTCAGGCGCGATTAACCAGGTTTTATTCCAAGAGGGTAGAACCAATGCCGCTCCAAGCAATTATGGTAAATTTTCAGGTGCAGCGGCATTACTTGCTGGTATGCGCATTTCTGAGATTAATCATAGTATTAAAAATTACTTAAAAGCCTACCCTGTTGAGCATTATGTTTTTTATAAGACGTTAGATGTGATGCAATATGTCCACAATCATGGATTTAAGTTGTGGATTATCACAGGGAGCAACCCTTATTTTGTTAGCCAGCTTATCCACCAAATTGAAAGCAAGCTGTATTATAAGCCAAATATACATTATAAATTTGACATTCAACCCCCTAAAAGTAATGCAATGCTTGGAAATATTGTCGGCAATGACAGTTTACTGAATAAAAATGGAGAATTTACACAGCAATATAATGCTGTTTTCACCAAAAACCCAAAAGACAATGCAATTAATCCAATGAAATATCCTGTAGATAAAGAAGGAAAAGCCAGGGCTATACAGTATTACATTGAGCCATATACACATAAAAAGGTTGTGTTTTATGCAGGCAATAGTGATGGAGATTACGAGGCAATCCATTATGTTTTCAATAAAAATAATGGCTTTATTATGTTTGTCAGAGCACAAAAGGAGCGTATTTCAAAGAAAATGGCAAGCTTATTGAATACAATGCCAGATCACTGTATTGAACAGCATTCAACCATTAATAATGGACACTAATATACCGTTTCATTCATCTACAATATTAAGTATCGCTATCTGGTCCATTGCTGCCGCCCTACACTGAGGGCAGCGCCTGAGAACTTCTTGCCGATGGGCTTCAGGCAAATTTTCAATAGCTACAAAGTGTCTAGCTTCACTGCCTTGGGGTGGGGCATGTGTATAAACCTTTTCACCTGTCTGAATTGGTTCTTGAGATATAGGGTCTTGTGGCTTTTCACTGGCGTTTATAGTGCCTATATCTTGTAATTCTATGCTTCCCGAATCAGAGCTATTATGAGCAGAATCATCACCACTTCCCGAATCAGAGCTATCAACAGCAGAATCATCACCTGCGAGTAATGCTAATTCTACAATATCCTCATTCTCCTGTGCTGCAGGCGCACTTTTATAAATATAAGTACCATAAACACCTGAAGATAACCCATTTATTGCAATGTTCACAAGCAGTGATTGCCATTGAAATTTACCGGAATACGCGCTTTGTCCGGCAGACTCTACAGATGAACTCATCAGGGTTAAAAAAACGGATTTAGTTATTGCCTCTTGTAATTCATCAATATCAGTTAATCCTGCTAATGCAAAGGCAGGTCCCATACTCAAGATAGCCCCGCCAGGTAAGGATGCAGCAGTTATACCCAATACATCTAGTTGTCTTTTCCCAGACCATTGATGCGAGCGAAGCCCTGTGTATAGGTAATTACTCAACGCCGGCAATGCAATACTTATCCCCATTATGCCTTCTCCAGCAAATGGTGCTAGTGCACCAAACAGCATCATACTGCTCATACTTGAGGCTAAGCCGGCACCAATGTCAGTGCTGAAAAAATCGCCAATACTGCTGTGGCCGCTGGGGTCAGTGTTACTAACCGGGTTATCATCAAAAGCATTGTAACGATTAAGAAGATTATAGCTATCCCTTTGCATAAAACGCATCTGTTGTAAGTTATAAAAGCGTGCCCTTAGGTA
The DNA here is from genome assembly GCF_003574485.1 of Facilibium subflavum. Classification (GTDB taxonomy): domain Bacteria; phylum Pseudomonadota; class Gammaproteobacteria; order Francisellales; family Francisellaceae; genus Facilibium; species Facilibium subflavum. The sequence goes on along the minus strand of NZ_QLIT01000246.1, from coordinate 11,324 downwards.
AACAAATCCGGTTTCTGGATCCTGGTATTCACCATCGTACGTCAATGGGTTATATGCCAAGGGTTGAGAGAAACTTATCGTGCCTAGAGGCTTATTTTTAGAGAACAAACGCTGTTGCCCATAGCTTGAAAAATTATAAACTTTCTTGAGCTTTGTAGAAGAGCTTAACAGTAAATCCGTCGTGCCATGCTTGGCAGCCGAGAAGTAATAAGCGTGTTGATTAAAAGCATTGGCAAGATAACGTGCATCCTTAGACAAATAAGCACTTTGACTATTATGCTGTGTATCCTCAGCATTGATTAACTGATTGTTTTGATAAATAAAGTTAAGCTGCATATGATGATTATCAGATGACCTGCAGGTTTTTGCATTTCGTAAACCTTCTGGGCTATAGGTATAGTGACATTGCAGGGCTTTTTCAGGCGATTTTATGCCAATGAGTTGTTCTTTAGCATTGTATTGATAGCGATTGCATTGTGTATCTATCATTAAGCTGCCATTGGCATCGTAGCTTAAGTTACATGTAGCCGATGTAAAACTGCTAAGCAAAGTGCTTGCTAACAGCACGTATAAGTTATATTTTTGCATTTTACGCCTCCATTCGATTTTACAAAAATGGTTCACCAGTGGTATATACTACCTACCATTTTCTGGCACAACAGGTAATAGTTTCTGTTGTTGCAACTTTAACGTTTGTATAGCTTGATCACTTGTAAAATCTATATATGCAGCAAAAACAATAATCCCAATTAATGAAACGATTAGAAGACAAGCACAAGCGATAAAAATGTTATTTTTATTTTCCATTGATAATTCCTACGCTAAACAAATTTTTCACATGAACATTTAATAAGCTTTTGCACTAAGCATCTGCAAATTATCATCAAATTTAGTATCATGAAAACACAATATAAATATCTTTATCACAAATGGTTTGTGATAAAGATATACTTTATCCCTAGAACGCTATCAGTTAGCAGGTGTGCACGTATATGGATTTACGCGAAGCACGTCTCCATTGCCTGATAACATGTTGTTGTGGAAGTCATTCACCTGATTAAACTTAGAGGTATCCTGGGTATATGGCATCATGACGACCATCCCTGCGGCTTGCCCAACGGCATCACCATCAAGACTGCCATTTTTCTTATAAAAGGCCTGGACATAAACCGGCGTGTTGCAAGCTGGATTACCAATCGGTGCAACTCCAGTACCTCCTAATAGCCCATGTGAGCTATAAGGGTTACCATCATCCTGCTTAAATACAGCGCTTGTAAGCTGATAACTAAACAATCTCATACCAGCAACATTATCTATTTCAATCCCGGCAGTTTCTTGATGAACATTTGAGTTTGCCAGATTTATACGTGCGGAGTTGTGTGCGCCAATAACAATACCATCACCAAGTTTAGTCGCCTGGATGCCATTATCTGACAAAGAGGTCAGGCGAAGTACGATTGGGTATGGAAACTCATTAACAAAAACAACATCACCTTGAAATTGTTCAGAGCCGGAATTTGGGGTGCTTCTGTCAGGCGCATTATCAGGCATTGCGTATTTAACTGCATCACCACAATTATCAAATAAAATAGCATGATCGCCTTTGGGGCTATCTTTATGCTGATAACTGCCTTGCCAAGTGTTGCTGTAATCATAGTTATCACTTAAATTCAGTTGCTTGGTCCATAGCATGTTACTCACATGTGTACAGCTATTACTATTGTTGCAGCTTTCGCTATCGTTTAAATAACTGAAGTTTATAAGTTGCAGGGAAGTATTATTATTGTCATCTTGCAGGTAGTAGTGAATGTTCCCAAAATATCCTGAGTTTTTTCTTGCAGTGTTGTTACAGAAAATACCATGATCAAGCGTGCAGTCAGATAAACCTGGCAGAACATAATAGGCACCATAAGGAATATTGTCATTTGGATCAGGTAAAGGGCGGCTGTTTAAAACATAGTTTAATGCGGGGGTATTTGGGTTTTCAAGTTTGCCACACTCATCGCCAGCGGTAGTGCTGGTATGTCGCAGGAGTAAGTTACGAGATGGCGACGGTGCGTTAGGAGATGCATAAACACTATTATTATTACTATCATCGGTGATATGCAAAGTATTAATATTTGTTGGTGAGAGACTTGAAATGCCAGATAAACAGGAAACTGATGTGTCGCTGTTCACACATAAAGCAGGCGCAATACTAAGGTTTGTTGGGCTTGTTGAATACACATAGAACATTTTACCATTATTTGGGTTAGAAATATTATCAGCATAAGTATACTTTGTTGCATAGTTACTGTTGCCCATAAGGCCGTGTAGCCAGGCATTTTCGGCTGATACAACCGCCACACCACTTGTGTTGGAAATATCATTCGTGATAATCTGATTACGTTCGCTATCGACAAAAAACAAGTGTTGATAAACAGGATCAGTGCTGGGGATGATATTATTATTCTGATCTTTAATCGTTACAAGCACTGGTAGTGCGAAACTGCCATCATCATATACTGATGATTCTTGCGTATTAATTAAACTCAGACTGACCGTATCATTAATATTATAGCGCCCCTTATTACTATCGTTATTTAATTGTATCGATTGGCGCCAGATTTGATGGTGGCACACGGGGGTGCTGCTATTATTTTTGGCAAGGAAATCGCTGGTACACTCAGTAATATCAGCAGTTTTATCAGTTTTAGGCAGGCTGAGATAAAATGAGAAATTATTGGGAGATACCGTACCATTTTGGTTATAGATCAGTCCTGTAGTAGGATAAAAATAATAAATTTTATTGTCTTGTGTTTTTACTTGATAAAAAATACCATTAAGTGGTGGGGTTACAGCAGCCTGGTCGTTTTGTGCACGATCAATCTCAATGCGATATAAACTATGGTCATCTGGAATAAATCCAAAATTACTGCTGCCAGCAGTAACCAGGCTGGTGTTGATTTTGGGTAAATTTGGATTGGCTGTTTTATTGACGTTGATCACCATATTGCATTCACCGTCAAAAGAAATGGTATCACTCATGGGAACGCCTTGATTGCTTGTTGAGCAGTTGTAGCCATAGCTTACATTATATTGGCTATCGGTATTACCAAAACCATTTGCTGCCATAGAGTGAGCGCGATTAGTGTTTTGTGTTCCTGTGAAATCAACACTCAGTGGGGCTTCTTTTAAGCTGTCATTGGCATCAACCAGGTTAGGGAACAAATCCAAGGCAAATATCGAGCAGTCTGTGCTGCTAACGCCATTATCATGATCAGGAATAGCCCCACCGCAAAATACGGTAGATAAACCATCATCACCGGTGTCTATCCAAAAATCTTTGTTGACGTATAACACAGTATTGCTTTTGGCGTTGATAACACCTTGCTGAGCACCGCCTGCCATGCTGGTATCATGATATAAAATGACATTATACGCCAAAGGGGTATCCGTGTTGTTATTAATCTTAATGGGTTGGCGATTAGCAAAGCCGGCAGTTGCCGCAGCCAATAGCATGGTATATAAAAAACTTTTTTTTGTTGTGATATTCATTAATAGTTCCTCTTATTGTGTATAAATTTACCTTATATATCATCCGAGCTTAAGTTAGAGCTCAGGAGTGGCAAAGCATTGTCAACTGGAGATACTGCTAGTAGAGGTGCTGAGTCAGTTCTAGATCCTTCGTCATTTGCTAGAGACCCTTCCTCATTTAGTAGAGGTTCTGCGTCATTTTCAGCACCGCCAGCTTCAGGTGCAGGTGCAGGAGCATCGTCAGCTACTATAGGAGCATCGCCAGCTTCAGCTTTAGGTGCGTTAGCATAGCGTATTCCGAGACCGCCCAAAAAGCCGATACCACCACCAACAAGTGCAGGGGTTAATAAATCACTGACGGGGAGATCAGCACCATAGACGTACTTTGCCCTAGCCTCGGCATAAGCAATACCAGAAGATGCACCAATTCCACCTTGAATAATGCTATCAGCACCATAGCCTAGAAGTTTAGCACCTAAGCTACTTTTGCCAAGACCACTTGTGACAGCACTACCAATACCTGAGCTCATAAAACTAGCAAGACCCGTTGCTGCACCTGTAATTGCAGCAACGGGTAATTGTTTATTGGCAAAGCTTTTCCTAATCTTATTGCCTTTATATAGACTTATACCTCGAGTAACGAGACTGGCTGCACTCATCCCGGTGGAAAAATCAGCCGCAGCTCCTGCATGAAGAAGACCGTTAATAATATTTTTCACTTTCCCGCCTCCAATGGAGCGTGCAAAGCCATAGAGCATTCCATCCTCAGACTCTGATGAAAAAATGGCGCCTTCACCAAATAATCCTGCACCCCCGGTAGCTGCCATCACGGCGGTACCAGTGAGTATCATGGCAAACGCTGAGAGAAAAGTATATTTCTCCTTTGGTATATTGTTGAAGAAATCAGTAAATGGAGAGTGGCCTTGTGGGTCAATCATATTAATAGGATTATCGTTGGCAAAGGTATAGCGATTGCTTAGCTGATAACTATCGCGTTGTATAAAATGCATGAAATCTGGACTGTAAAAGCGTGCACGAAGGTAGACAAGTCCACTTTCAGTATCCTTATACTCGCCATCATAACCCAGTGGATTATTAAAAAGCGGGTCACTATTAGAGGATTTGGGTTTACGCATAAAGCGTGCCTGGCCATAAGGGGTGTAATTATATTGGTTTGTAATATCAAGCTTATTATTTAAAATCAGATCAACCTGGTTGTGATGAGACTGCGCAAAATACTGAGTAAACTCCTGGTTTTTCTGTTCGATATAGCGCACCTGATGTTGCAAATAGGCAGAAGCTGTATTTTTTCCTGCCTCAACGCTGCTGCTGATTTGCTGGTTGCCAGTATAGATAAAGCCAATTTTCATTTGGTTATATATTTTACCATCGCGTAAGCCTGTGGCATTATAATGATAATAGTATTGCACTTTAGACTGTGCATTGAAGTAACCTGTCAGTTGATTGGCATCGTTGTACTGATACCGGTTACATTGACTGTCACTGACTAAATTGCCGTTATTGTCATAAGTAAATTGACAATTTGCCAGGCTTACATTGAACAGTACAAGGCTTGTCAATATGCCTGTGGTCGTCATTTTAAATATTTTCATGTTTGTAACATTCCCCTATAAATATTAACTGTTAAAAAGTGTATTAAGTGTTCCTGAAGATACGGCATTGGCAATAGGTGGTTTAATAAAAAGATAACTCGTGCGGAACATACTTGCGCCTGCTAAACGAACAGAATTTTTGCCTTCGTATGCCTCTGTAAGGTAATTTTGGCTTACGCCTGATATTCCACCAAAAAGAAAAGGAATGCCCTGAGACACGCCATCCTCTGCTGTAAGCTTGCCTTTTAACCCTTGAGTGATAAGAACAGGTGATGCGCTGATAATACCACTGATGCCAGATCTGATACTGCCAAGCAATACATTTTTCCATATCACCTTACTCTTTCCTAAGAGGCCATTTAAATAGTCGTAAAACTTTCCGCTAGCAAAGCCTGCGGTTGCGCTAATAGCCGCAGAGCTATATATGCCGCCATTATGTTTGGACATATAAGGATTAGTTAAACCTGAGGCTGCACCTGCTAAAATGCTAGAACTGACTGCGGACCAATATCGATAGGTCTCTATCTCTTTCGTGAGCTTGGGCCCATTATTAGCAAGTTGCCTTGCCTCTTTCAATACCATCTGAGGTTGCGCTGATACAGAACCTGCAATACCAGATAACATAAGCAAAGCATTCGCAGTGCCAGAAAGAAATTTATGATGAAAGAAATCAATACTCATATCTATCCCGGCAGGGGCTGAATTGCCGGCCATAAAAAAAGAAGCAGTCAGGTAAGAAAACTCAGGTGTAAGTGCCGTTGCAACTGAGGTTGCCAGGGCAAAACCTGTGCCTGCGATCATGTCGATCAACCCCAAGCTCATGTGTCCGCTTGGATCCGTATTATTAATTGGGTTATCATCTGTAAATGAGTAGCGGTTCATGAAGTGATAACTATCTCTTTGCATAAAACGCATCAACCCTGGATTGTAAAATCGTGCATGTAAGTAAATAAGCCCAGTTGTTATATCCTGGTATTGACCATGGTATAACAAAGGCAATGCATTAAAACCTTTTTCGCCATCCCTGGCATCGCTCCCCGCAAAATCTGCTAATTCACCAAAGCTTTGATAGTTAAAATGCTGTGATATCCCGCTGTGTGTATTTAACTGTAGGAAATTTGTGCCTAATGCACCAGAAACCAGATATTGTTGTTTTGTTATATGATTATCCATGACAATACGCACATCTTTTGCCAAATACGCTGATGCAAGGGCTTGTGTCTTAATAAGACTGTTTATTAACTTTCCATCTGCGCTGTAAATGTATAAACGTTGTTTAGATGCTATTGTCTTTGATTCTAATAGCCCTTCTGCATTGTAGCGGAAAAGTACTGTTTTTTGTGCAGCCTTATGCTTAAAAGAAATTAATGCATTTTGCGCATTATACGCATAAAGGTTACATAATACATCTTGTATCATATTGCCATTGTCATCATAGCGTATATGACACGCATAAAAAACAGAGGGTACAAGGCATATTAAAGGCAATGTAACAAAGAAAAGACAATAGCGTTGCATCTTGAGTTTCCCCTAGCAGGTGGTTTGTGCAAGTGTACTGCTGGTATCCTGAGTGGTTTCGTTTATCAGCTGGTTGTCAACGTTATAACTAAATGTTTGTCGGTAAGTTTTAAGCCCCGTGTCATCCATGCCTGCAAAGCTATTGTTCACAGCCTTGCATATCACATTTCCTGCAGAGTCATAACTATATTGCGTCTTTTGGATTTGTGCACCATCACTGACACTAAGCGCAGACATACCAGCACCTATGGGTGTAATCTTGTAAACAGTGTCCATGGTTAGGCGGCTTAATGCGTCATATGCATAGCTCTCATCATAGTTTAAATCAAGATTATCTGGATATTCGCCAGATTGATGCACTGTTTCAATAATCCGGCTTAGATGATCATAACGGTAGCTAATGCTGAGTATGACATCATTTGCTGTCGGGTTTGATGGGTTACATTGTGCATCTTTGCACGTTGTAATGCTCAATGGGCGTTTTTGATCATCATAGTTATAAAATGTATCTGAGATAATACACGGTTTATCACCGGCAACTGAACATGAGCTTAGGCTATTTGTACTTGGCAATTTCGTTGGATCAAAACTGCTTGCCGGATTATGGATAATCGCTTTACTCATTATCTTGCCTGCATAGGCTTGATAGGCACCATTATCCATGTTTTTAGTGTAATAATCATATATGACACAATCACTACCACGACAAACAGCTTGAAGCTCGCCTTGCTTTTGCGGGTCTGCTGCACTGTAATATTGATAAGTTGTCACATATTGTCCAGGGTCTGCCACTTTACCCACTTCAAAGTAAGCAGGGCAAGATTGGCCATGATTAAATGCAACAGCATCAGAAGTGCAGGTTAATCGATTTTGGTGATCATAGCCGTTAGTAAGTGTGATACCCTGATCTTGTGTTTTGCCAACAAGTCCGACAGCAGGGTCAAATACGGTTTTGCTAATCGTGTTGCCAGCGTCGTCATAATCATAACTGATGGCAGAAGCATCATCTGGTCTTGTTACAGGGTTAAATGCGCCAGGTGTGCAATTTTTAGTATCTGCGACATCAAATTTATAGGCTGCCAATGGCTGTCCGCTGATTGTGTCGTATTTGAACTGTGTTACATAATAAGGATTACTTGGGTCAGATGGATCTTGTGGGTCGTAATAGCAAATTTGCGTATTACGGTTCATATTGTCATATTGAGAATAGAATTTAACGCCGGCAAAACTGGTATGTGTGATCATGTTGCCAACATTATCATACGCCCAGTACTCCGTATGCTGTTTATAGTTAGGGTCATATAGACTGGAGTTTTCTGGTGCAGGTGCTGGTGTTGATTCTGAGATCAGCTTATTAATTTTGTTATAAACATAACTATCTGAATGTGCAATATCTTCATCTGTTAGCGCAAAATTACTTGTTTGTGATGTGCTATTACCGTTTTGGATGACAAGTGTTTTGGTTGCGGTGTTACCAAATAAATCACGTGTCCAGTTGCTTTGTGCTACCTGCTGCGTAATTTGGCCATTACTTTGGTAGTTGCCAGTGACAAGATACTGGGTCAGTTTATTTGAGAAGTCGTATTTTGAATGTGCATTTGTACAGTCAGATTGTCCAGGTTTGCACTGGTAGTCTCCAGAATTTGCATCTAAGCGTGCCATCATTTCAGTAGACATTGTGCCAAAAGTTAGTGCTTTGTCTGACTGATAATCGCCGACAATCGTATTGATAGGGTTGCCTAAACCATCATAAAACTGCTGTGCTGATAAGGTATCATCATTATCTGATACTGCTGTTGCGAGCAAACTGGTTAAACTGGCATTGCCATCGCTCCAGGAACAGTTGCCTTTTGTTGCATCTGATGATTGCGCGATAAATGTCATGCTGCGTTGTGTCGGTAAAGGGATTGAGAAGCTTGATTTTGGCTTACCTTTATTATTTAAGAACACGATGCTCTGCTTATAGCCATTAAAACAGCTCATGTACCGTTGGTTTAAATCATCATAAAGCTTGGAGCTTGTATTACCTTGTGGATCAGTGATGCTTATTTGGCGCCCTTGATCATCATAAGCATAGGTAGAGGTAAGATTCAAGCTATCAGGCCACTTTGTTTTGCTTTTTAGTTGTCCAAAATCATTATATTGATCTTTCTCGAGTACTCGGAGATTCCCATTATTTCCTAAATTATCAAGTACAGCCAATGTGTGGCCTGCACCGTCAAAAACCTTGATATTCTGATCGCCATTTAATGCGCTTTTAACGCTGTTTTTTGACAGGTCATGCATTACCTGTATGCTAATGTTTCCAGTAAGCCCATCAGGCAAAACAGGTCGTGTGACGGTACTGTTAATACAGGCATCGGTTTGTGCAACCTGATCATTATTTGCATAGAATATTTGTGTTGCGGTGCAAACACCGTTGGGTTGTAGCTCTGCTGTTTTTTGGCCAGCAGCATTGTAGCGATATTGCGTCGTGTTGCCATTTGCATCTGTTTGAGATAAAAGCTCTCCATTTGATAAACATATATCTTTAATGCTGCTATGACCAAGCGCGTCTGTTGATGTGATTTGTAAAACAGGGTTCTGGATATTACTGACACAGTTAAAATTCGTTGCTGGTAATTGTTTGTAGTTGGTTGTACTTTGTGTGCTACCAGGTCCAGAAGGTAACTGATTATCTAAAGTCATCATAAGCGTGGGTGATTGATACCAGGAAAGGCTGCTGAAAGTATTGCGCCCAGCACTATCGTATTGGTAGTTGGTTTGTTTTGGTAAGCCTTTACTGGTGTCCCAATCAATAGCGTTAGATATATCTTCTGCCATCATTGATGCCAGTTGAGCCCGTTGTTTTACTCTACCAAGCAGGCTAGTAAGTGCAGGGGTATCTTTAACTGCACCGGTAATACTTGACTGTATGACTTTGCCATCAGCGCTTAAAGTATTGAGTTTCAACGTATTTACGTGTGATGAAGTTACGCCATCATGCTGGTAATTGACAGTCTCTTGAGTAACAGGTAGACCATATACGCCATCATCTTCCTGTGGTGCCCCAGCAGGCACATCATAGGTGGTTGTCTGCACAGTTTGCAGAAGGTTTGAGAGCATTGAAGGTGACAACGTAACATGCGGGTCACATGACTGTTGGTTTCCGCTGTTTTCAACGCCATCATAAGTTTTCACTGTCGTTGGTAACCCTTGTGCATTAAATGAAGTCGTCACTAAGTGATAACGTCCAGCATCTTCGCCAGGATTATATTTGCAACTGGCAACCCAGTCAGGCATTTGATAGTTGCTTGGTAGCTGCGAAACAGGCAATACCTTAATGCTGCTGCCTGAAACGTTAGCAGGATAGCGGTATACCGTATCTGCAATAATGTTACCTTGACTGTCATATTGCTTTTTCTCAGCTAATAGGTGCAAAGGGTTATAAGTGTATAAAGCGCTAATGCGTTTTCCAGTCTGGTTATTATCTTGTGTCACTTTTACCTGGTATGGATTTGCAATACTGCTGTTTTCCATTAAACCATCCAGCCCGTTATTGGCAGCATTGATACCATAGGGTGAGTAATAGGGATAGCCTGTATAATTACTGCTGTACCCACCATGCCCATTGTTAACATTGAAATTATAATCTGTTTCAAGTACATTATTGCTATTTGTGCCTTCTGGGTAAGACAGCGTTTTTATCACAACAGGTAAAGCAATTGTTTGCTGACCAATGCATGAACCGTTAAGGCTTGAGCCAGGGCATGCTAAAATACTACCGTACGATAAATCGACCACAAGTCCAGTCTCAGTTGCAATTTTTTGTGGTAAGACATAACTGCTGCTCGTGCCTTGGGTTGGCGTTATGGTCATATATTTAATGGTGCTAATCGCCCCATCTGGTGCTGTGATACTTTGTAAGGCTATATTGTTATAATTAAGTGTATACTGGCGCTTATCTGGCAGTATGATGTGAATTGATCCCATTCCATCATCGGTAATATTAATCTTTTGCCCATAGGAGCCTGTGACAGCAGTAAGGGTCGCATTATATGGTGTTGCTTCCCCCAAAGCACCTTGTTCAAGTTGATATGTATAGCTAATTGTGTTGTTGAAGTTATCTTGTTGGCACAACAGTAAACCACCTGCGCTAAAATACTGGGTAAGGCCATTAAGGTAAACAAGTTTGCTTGCATATTTTATCGTATTGTCACAAGGGGTTTTATCATTAAATCCATTATAAAACTTCATGTTGCCAACATCATAATAACGTAGGCTTGTATTAATACCGTCTTTTGTTTTCCAGTTACTTTGTATTTGGTAACTGGTACTACCATTAACGTGCAAAACCTGTTTGCCGCTTTGATCGTGGTCAATATAGCTTAAACCATAGTTCCAGCCAGGTGGCAAGCCTAGCAGGTTTCGTTTTTGGTTATTTTTTTGTTGAAACTCAGCGCTGGATTGGTCATATTGCAGGCTTAAAGCCAGGGCTAAACTACTACTCTTACCCGGCAGTTTTATAATGTTTTCATTAATCGAAACATTGCCTGTTCTATTATCTATACTAAACGCTAATGGGTCTTTATAGTTTTTTGCCTGGGAGTGATTTTGTCCTTGTCCTTTTTCTGCGTTGAAGGTCGATAATTTAGCTTTTTTTGTATTAAGACTGAGTTTTTTATCCCGACTTTGACA
>NZ_QLIT01000245.1 GCF_003574485.1 Facilibium subflavum | reverse complement strand
TTCTGTCATCGTCTGTGCTCCATATTTGTGAATAAACAACAACAGTATGATTAAGAACAAACGCCTTTACTAGATGGGGTTTATGGAGCGGTTACTTAGTTACACTTAAAAATTTTGCAAGAGATGGGTCTTTAAGATTGGATGGCTTTAAAGAATTTACGGGCATAAAATTTAAAGAAGCTCAAGTTGTTACTGATGGTGACTTAGTTGTAGCACATACAGATATTACACAAAATGCTGATATTATAGGAAATCCAATTCTTGTAAAAAATATACATAATTATGACAAGCTAGTTATAACTATGGATTTGGTAAAGGTTGAACCATTCGTTAATTGGATAAAGAAAAGTTACTTATATTGCTTATTTAAATCCGATGATTTTAAGTTTCATTGTTTATATAACTCTAATGGATCAACAGTTCTACATATGAGTAAAAAAGCTATACCTAGTTATATATTCAAACTACCTCCTAAAGAACTTTTGGCTTCATTCACTAAAATGGTAGATGATATATTTGAGAAACAAGACTTGAACCAGAAACAAATAAAAACATTAGAACAAACTAGAGATACTTTATTACCTAAATTGATGAGCGGGCAGGTGAGGGTGTGATGGATATGGTTAAACAAAGTCAGACAGATAAATCTCAGCTAAAAATTCACTATTATTTTAACGATGATTCGGTTCATACTATAAACGCGTTTACAAGAAACAAAGCGGAAAAGCAGCTTTTAGATCTTATATCAAGAGTTGCTGATTTATGTAAAGTTAATATTATAGTTGATAGTCAGCCTTCAGAAAAAGGGTCATTTGTTGATAGTCTGAATATTATAGCTGCTCATGCTACAGGAGCTTCTCCATATATATTTGGATGTTATGTTATGCATAAAATATCACCTGCTATTAATAATATAATAACTCATTTGATGACAACCAAGAAATGGGGGAAAGACAAAATCTTAGAAAGACAAAAAAAAGAGGCATTAATTAGAAAACTCGACGCTGAAGCTCGAAGAAATAATTCAGAAACAAAAAAGGCAGAGCTAGAAATTGCTTCATTCAAACAAGTATTAGAAGACAAAAAAGCGTGCAAGCAAGTATCTTATTTTTATTCAGAAATAAATAAAAATAATAACATATCAAAAGTGGGAATTGCATCTAATCAAGATGAGGAAGTAATTGTTGAAAAAAAAGAATTTCGCGATTTCATGTTGCATGCAAATAAGGAAGAAAATATATATGAAGACGCTATTATAGAAATAATTTCACCAGTGTTGATCAGGAGAACAGGTAATTTTTCCTGGACAGGGATTTTTAAAGACAATAGTATTCGCTTTAAAATGAGCGACGAAAGATTTAAGAAAGCTGTATATAAAGGTCAATACTCCTTTAATAGCGGAACCTCTATTAAATGTGTTCTTAAAGAAGTAGTTAAATTAGATGAAGAAACAAGTGTCGCAAATAAAAGGTCTTTTTTTGTAGAAGAAGTTTTAGAAGTTGGCTCTAGCCCCAGCAGCTTAAGTGCTTCTAAAGGCACAAAAAAGAAAAAACCACTTCAAAATTTTGGGCAACAATTATCTTTGTTTGATGAGTATGAGTAAATTGGTTTGTAATAATGGATAGATTAAAAAAAATCATATCAAAATACAATCACTGGCAAGAGGCCATAGATCCACTAGTAGACAGGATTGAAGCTGAAGTTGATATTGATTTTGGAATAGCGATTGGAAATGCTAAAGCAATATTAGAAACGGTATCCAAACACATATGTACTAGAAAGACAGGAGCTGTGAAAGAGAATATGTCCGTACAAGGTTTAATTAAGGAAGCTTTTAAGTGTTTAGAATATGACTTTGATTCTTGCAAACCAGTATCTACGGCATTAGCAACTATTGCTCAAGAAGTTGGTGCAATAAGAAATGGTATAGATATTTCATCACACGGAAAGTCACTTGATAGAATACAAGAAATAAAAGAAATGAATATTTCCTCTTTTACAAAAGAGCTTCTTCTGGGTTCTGTGAGTATAGTTGCCAGTTTTCTCATCGAGAGCTTTGAAACAAGAAACGTAAATGCAAAAAAAGAGCCTCAAAGCTTAGAGAAATATGGTGATCATCAACTTCTAAATGACTTTATTGATGGGAAATATGATGAGGTAGTCATTGGGGAAGATTATACTTACTTACCTTCAGAAGTTTTATTCCATTTAGATAAGGATGTATACCGGGAAGAATATAGTCTGTACCTAAATAGTAGCATAGAAGAGAGTGGGTCATGAGTTTATCAGAATCTAAAATAGAAGAATTTGCAATAAAGCTTTTTAAAAGAGAAGGCTATAACTATATATATGCTCCAGATGTGGCACCAGATGCTGATAATCCTGTTAGAGCTACATTTTCAGATGTGGTATTAGAAAATATCCTGTATGATAAACTTCTAGAAATTAACCCACAAATTCAGTCAAATTTAATAGATGATGCGATCAAAAAACTTTTGCGTATTTCTTCTGATGAGCTTTTAGCTGATAATGAGCTTATTCATCAATATATTACTCAAGGTATCAAGGTTGAATATACCCAAGATGGTGCTACCAGGGGCGAGATTGTCAAACTTATAGATTTTGATAATCCTGATAATAATGATTTCACGGTGATGAATCAGTTTACAATTATTGAGAATGATAATAATAAACGCCCTGATTTAATTATTTTTGTAAATGGCTTGCCATTGGTAATTATAGAGCTAAAAAATGCGACTGATGAAAATGCAACTATTAAGTCCGCATATGAGCAAATCCGTACCTATAAAGCGACTATTCCAAGTTTGTTTAGATACAACGGTATTTGTGTGATTAGTGATGGACTTGCGGCAAAGGCTGGCACAATTTCAGCCGATATTAGTCGTTTTATGACTTGGAAGTCCAGTGATGGCATAGCTGAGAGCTCAAAACTAGTACCACAGCTAGAAACGCTAATTTTAGGGATGCTAAATCCTGTAACTTTGTTAGATCTTATCAAAAACTTTATCGTATTTGAGAAAGATAAAAAGCAGGATGAAAAAGGACAAACGCAAATTTCCACAATTAAGAAGCTAGCCGCATATCATCAATACTATGCAGTTAATAAAGCGCTTGAGAGAACGCTACAAGCCAGCCACAAATCTGGAGATAAAAAAGGCGGTGTAGTATGGCACACTCAAGGTAGTGGCAAATCATTATCAATGGTCTTTTACGCCGGTAAAGCGGTATTGTCTTTGCATAATCCAACAATTGTTATTATTACCGATAGAAATGACCTTGATGATCAGTTATTTGATACTTTTGCAGCATCAAAAGGTCTACTGAGACAAACGCCAGTACAAGCAAAAACGAGAGAAGATCTCAAAAAGCTTCTCAGAGTGAAAAGTGGTGGTATTGTTTTTACTACTATCCAAAAATTCCAGCCAGAAGAGGGTAATGTTTATGATACATTATCAACACGAAATAATATCATTGTTGTAGCGGATGAGGCACATCGCACCCAATATGGCTTTAGTGAAAAAACTGTAGATGTTAAGGATAAGCAGGGTAATATTATTGGTAAAAGGGCAGTTTATGGCCTGGCAAAGTATTTAAGGGATGCTTTGCCGAATGCTACATATCTAGGCTTTACCGGTACACCAGTGGAGGCAAATGATAAAAATACGCCTATGGTTTTTGGTAATTATGTCGATATTTATGACATTTCACAAGCCATTGAAGATGGCGCAACTGTGCCAATATACTACGAATCACGATTAGCTAAGATAAATCTAAGTGAAGAAGGCAAAGAGCTTGTCGAAGAGCTAGATGATGAGATTGGAGAGCTAGATGAGTCACAAAAAGCAAAAGCAAAGTGGACAAGATTAGAGGCTTTGATTGGTAGTGAGAATCGTATCAAAGAAGTAGCAAATGACATTGTTAATCACTTTGAGGCTCGCCAAGAGGCCTGTGATGGTAAGGCTATGATTGTTGCTATGAGTCGTCGTATTGCTGTTAGGTTATATGATGAGATTATTAAACTTCGCCCAGCGTGGCATGATAAAGATTTAGATAAAGGCGTTATAAAAGTTGTAATGACAGCTGGCTCTAGTGATGGTCCAGAGATGGAGCAACACCACACAAGCAAACAACAACGCCGTAATCTTGCAAACCGTATGAAAGATACTAAAGATGAGCTAAAGCTCGTGATAGTTTGTGATATGTGGTTAACAGGCTTTGATGCACCATCTATGCATACTTTATATATCGATAAACCTATGCAAGGCCATAATTTAATGCAGGCGATTGCAAGGGTTAATAGAGTCTATAAAGACAAGCCAGCGGGTTTGGTGGTTGACTATCTTGGTATAGCAAGTGACCTTAAGAAAGCCTTATCTTTCTACAGTGATAGTGGTGGTAAAGGTGATCCAGCACAGACACAAGAAAAAGCAGTCAGTTTGATGCTGGAGAAACTAGAAGTAGTCACACAAATGTTTTATGGCTTTAATTATGAGAGGTATTTTGAAGCTGATACAAGGCAGAAATTAGCTATTATCCTAGAAGCTGAAGATTTTATTCTAGGATTAGAAAATGGAAAGAAACGCTTTGTAAATGAAGTGACAGCTTTATCTAAAGCATTTGCAATCGCTATGCCACATGATGCTGCTGTAGATGCAAAAAGTGAAATCGCGCTTTTCCAGGCTATTAAAGCGAGATTAGCAAAGTTTGGTACACAAAGTACGGATAAAACAGATCAGGCGATTGAAACGGTGATTCGCCAGGTTGTGGATAAGGCGCTGATCAGTGGCCAGGTATTGAATATCTTTGATGCCAGTGGCATCAAAAAGCCAGATATATCAGTATTATCAGATGAGTTTTTGGCAGAGGTTAGAGATTATAAGCATAAGAACATTGCTTTAGAAACACTCAAAAAACTTCTAAACCAAGAGATAAAAGCTCGCGCAAAAAATAATCTATTTCAAGCAAAGACACTCAAAGAGATGTTGGAGGATTCAATCCGTCGTTATCATAGCAAGGCTATTTCTTCAGTTGAGTTTTTGGATGAGCTGATTAATCAGGCCAAAGAGATCAAGTCCATGGATAGTGACTATGAAAAACTGGGATTGTCTGAATATGAATATGCTTTTTATACTGCGGTTGCTGCCAATGAAAGTGCCAGAGAATTGATGCAGACGGATCAGTTAAGACAACTGGCTGTTACACTTTTTAATCGTTTAAAAGCCAGTGCCTCGATAGATTGGACACAAAAAGAATCTGTCAGAGCCAAGCTGCGCGTCACGGTGAAGCGCACACTTAGGCAGTTTGGTTATCCACCTGATATGCAAAAGCTGGCAACAGATACGGTATTAAAACAGGCAGAAGCATTGGCCAGAGAACTGGTTGACATACAATTATCCTGTCAGCTTGTTAATTAAAATGGAGGAGAGAGATACCTTAAGGGGTTATATTGGTGAGAAAAAATAATAAAACACAACACAAATGGGCAGTCGTCGGCGCCGGCCCTGCAGGCATTTTATCACTTGGCATGCTTTTAGATAAAGATGTAGATGCCGATGAAATCATCTGGATTGACCCTGAATTCAAAGTTGGTGATTTTGGCCAAAAATGGACACAGGTCAGTAGTAATACTGTAACCGCTCCATAAACCCCATCTAGTAAAGGCGTTTGTTCTTAATCATACTGTTGTTGTTTATTCACAAATATGGAGCACAGACGATGACAGAAACGCAAATCAAGTGGCTATCAATTATTAGGGATTGGGAAGTCTCAGGGCTAACACAGGATAAATTCTGCCAGGAACAGGAAGTATCCAAAGCATCATTTTCCAAATGGCGTACCAAATTCATTGCAGAAGGTGCGCTTAAACCGCGCATTAAGGTAACAAAGGATGACACAAGCCCACCTCATGCCCCTTCTGGTTTTATTCCTTTTCATATCGATGCAAATACGGCAAAACAAAAAGGCATGATTGAAATTGATTTGCCATTTGGGATCACATTAAGGGTACCTTGTGATGTTAACGCCGGCACATGAGATTTACCTGGCCAATTTTCCGGTGGATATGCGCAAAAGTATCGATGGCTTATCCGCTTTGGTTTT
>NZ_QLIT01000244.1 GCF_003574485.1 Facilibium subflavum | reverse complement strand
GTTCCAGAGATTAACCATAGATTTAAACGGTTATCGCATGCTCAGATTGTAACCAACAGAAAAGGGAAAAGAGCCAGCAATTTTTAAAAGTCTTCCTTTTTGATTATCGTTCATGGCATTATCCTTGTTTTCAGAAACTCTGCTCTTTAAGCAACATAACATAAAACAGGTTAAAATGCAATCATTGCATGATTGGCTAACCGAAAATTTCACTGTGCGAGCCAAGTCTTGCGAGCTTTAGAATATCATCATTTTCTTTACGATAAATTAAAAGCAAATCAGGTTTTAAATGGCATTCTCGATAGCCTTGCCAATTGCCGATCAGGTCATGGTCGCGCAATTTAGGCTCAAGTGGGAGATCATTCGCCAGGTGATTTAGAATTATGGGTAATATTTGACTAAGTTGAGTTCTATACTTGCCTTTTGATTCACGCTTATAGTCTTTTTTGAATGTATTTGCCCTTTCAATCATCCGCATTCAAATCATCCATTAGTGCGTCAATGGAATTAAACTTTTTGCCTTTTACTGTTTCTAACTCGTTAATGGCATCAAGTGTTTTTTTATTGGGCACTTTTACTTCAAAGGGTAATCGATGTTCATCGGCAACCCGGAGCATCAGTAAGCGAATAGCATCAGAAATAGACAGCCCCATTGCCTGCAATGCTTCGGCGGCTCTTTCTTTGGTATTCATGTCAATTCTTGCTCTTACATAGGTATTGTTTGTATTCATTGTCGTCTCCAATGTGTACTGTTTTTTTTAATTGTAGTCTATTTGTGACTACAAAGCAACTTTTCGACGAGAGCATTCCTAATGTAGTTGTGTTATGCTGCATTTTTATAAATATGTTGCCTAACTAGCTGCCAATCCTGAGCCCATTGATTGCTTGCTAAAGAGGTTCTAAGCTGCAACACTCTGTGTGCAGACTCTCGATTCCATTGCGCCTTGTGTTTCTTTTTAAATCGAGTATTAATAACACTCTCAACACCACTTTCTATTGCGCTGCTGGAAGTGTATTTTCATTGTGTTTGCTTGATTGTTGTGTTATGTTTTTATTATTTATTCAAAATTGGATTTGCAGATGTCAGACACAATTCGAGTTACGGTGGAAAAAATAAATGAGCAAGGTAAAGTTGTCAGTAAGGTGGTTGTTATTGAAAAAGAAATCAGCAAACCTGAAGAAATCATAGATATTGGCTTTCGTCACTCAGAGCAAGTAGATATTCTGAAATCCATACAAGATGAATATATTTCACAGCAATCTATTGATTTGAAAGACGAGCTGGATGCGTGTCCACGCGGTG
>NZ_QLIT01000243.1 GCF_003574485.1 Facilibium subflavum | reverse complement strand
AAGCATACGCCATTGACAACCCGTTCGTAACACATAGTAAACCCCTTCCACGAATAAACGCAAAGATTCCGTATTTTTGCAGTGTATCCTCTTTACCGTCATTAAAAATTCATAAATCTTTTCCCAAGCATTTTCATTTATGTGATAATGCATTTTGCAATCCTTTGTTGTTTTTCTCAAATATATTTAAAACCAAGGATTGCAACCTTGCAAATCATTTTTTAATTAAATCAACTTAATTTCACATCTTGTAGTTTTTTTGGTTCACAGAACCTAGGTGATTTGTCTCAAGCTAAATTTTAAACCCACCACTATAACAAGTAGTTTCCACATTTTTAATTTTTTCATTTTATAAGATTATCTATATAAGCCATTCATAAATTATTTTCTATTAGGTGGCTGCAAGGTGGTAAAGTCTGTTATATAGGGAGTCAAAACATAGCAAAAGGAGTTGGATATGATGCAGGGGGTTCTTGAAATTACTGATCAAGCAGAAGAGCATAAGCTTAATAATCAAACATGTGTAATCTATGTGATGTTCTATACCGTGAAAAATAAGAATCAGTATTCTGCTTGTCATAGCACAGTTTTGTGTTTTTCTAGCAACAGTTTGCGACAAATGAACAAATCACTAGAAAATGTAAATAAAATCAAAATATAAGAGGACATAATGAAAAAAGAATTAATTATTAAGGCATATGCCAAACAGCTTAATATCGTATTAAATACAATAAAGCCTTTGTTTTTAGAAGATAAGTCATCCATGACACAATTTGATCTAAACAATGATTTGACTGTGGCTGATGAAGGAGTATTGCAGCGTCTTTTTGATACGGTATTAAAAGGGTTTGAGCTTATTGCTAAAAAATATGAACTTACTGAAGATATAGGAAAATCTTTATACGTATACATTGAAAAACTTCAAAAGAATTATCATTTTCATATGAAAGACAATCAGGATATAGATGAAAATAAGATCCTAGAGGGACTAAAGCCACTTGCGCGCTTAGTGGGTGATATACACCAAGTAGGTGAGATAATTAAAATAACAACTACCTTAAATAATTTTCTAGATTATAATTTTTCTGATGGTCATGAGTTTATGCAAAAGCTTGTGGTGCATATGCTGCCAGAGCAATACCATAAAAAATTAGCAGATGTCATCAAACAAAATAATAATTTTACGATAATGCGTCAGTCACTTATCAATGAATTATCCTGTTGGCAGGAAAGCAACATAAAGGATAGCATTACTAGTTTGGTAATGTTTGCAGCAATTGCGCAATACTGTTTAAAAAAACTTGAAAAAGAAGATACAACGCTTAATATTTATGCGCGTGTTGGCAATAATAAAATTAATTTGCCCATCAATGAGATGCTGACAAAACAGCTAGATAGTATCGTTCAGCAAATTTCGGATAAACAACTGGCAGAAAAAATGGGTAAGAAAGGAAGTGATTCTGTAAATATTGATGATCTTGTTAACTATATTAACGTTGATAAGGATAAATCAACTAAGTCACAACCTAAAAAAAGTGTACAAGGAAAGAAAAAACCCAAAAAAGTAAGCAAAAATAATGTGGAAGGAAATTCAGGTGATGTTAAGCGTATCAGTGCTCTACAAGAAGTGGAAAATAATAAGGCTGATGAGAGTAAAAGCATAATTGGCAAACTGTTAGATACAAGCAAAAGTAAGACTTTTGTTAGTGTAAAGATGCAAACAGAAGTTTTGGAAAATAAAGGTCAGCTACAGTTTGAGCCATTTATGCTGGAGGCTTTTACACTATCAACGAATAAACCTGATTTAGTCATGCAATCGGCAATAAGCTTAGAACTAAAAAGCAAAATAAAACAATCACATAACCAATCAACACAGGCCGATACGTTGCCAGATTGTTTGCCAAAGTTGCCTTATTCTGCTTTTGATGTGATAGACAATCAGTCAGATTTTCAAAAAAAATCGTATCAAGCAAAAAGTTATCGCTCGCATACGGATCAACTTCCTTATTTAAGAGACCAAACGATTAAAAAAGCTGTTGGCGAAATACAAACAATTTTTTTATCAGCAATGAAAAATCAAAATTACCTACCAAAAGTATTTTTTTCGCCTGAGTTTCTTAATTTCACTGGTAGCTGCCTTGTGAATCAAAAATTTGGTGAGTTGATCGATGCATTTGAGAAAGAAGCAGCATTGTCACCAAATCAAGCGCCAAAAGAAGTGTGTGGCCAAGTGGCGAAGGTATTTTGTGAATATAAGATGTATTCATTTATAGATAAAGAAACACAGCATCAAAGTACTCGTATAAATACAAAAGAAAATGCTATTTAACAAGCCTTATAATACGATTTTGAAATAGGTTATTGGAAATCATTAGGATAAAAGGAGAAATATGATGGCAAGATTATTTTTATTTGATATTGATGAAACTTTACTTTGTGTTGAAGGAAGAAAGGATAGGTTACATAGGCAGGTCGTTTTGACCAATGCGGTCACAAATCCATATGGAGAGAAATATGGTCGATGCTATGTATTAAATAAAGAAGCCATGTTTACTATTTTCAGTGCGATTATAAAGAATAAAGATGAAATCGGGTTTATTACCTCTGGCGATATATCAAAACAGGAAATACAACAATTTTTCCGTGAAAACTATCACATAACATTGCCAGATAATTTTTTTCATCAAAATCAGGAATTTCAAAAAGGTCAGTGTATGGAGAAAATTTGTCAAAATAAGGCTTATCAACGAAGTGAGCTTGTTTTGATTGATAACAGTAACACATATATTCAGCAGGCAAAAAGCCTAGGATATAAAACAATATATGCAGATACAAATAGCACGGATATTAGTGGAAATTTATATTTAAGTACACTGTTAGCATTGATCAATGAAAAGCAAATAGAGAATAGTTCTATCTGTGCTTTAAATTTGTTAGCGGAGTATGATTTTTGTGAGAAGGTTACAAAGCAGTGCCCAAAAGAGAATAACGTAAAGCTTGCCAATACGGTTTTGATTCAAGGTAAGCTTCCAGATTTTGGTCAGGATGCAGATATTGATAATTTTATCAAATCTTGTATTCATCCTGGTTGTGAAAATAATGTGTTTTTTTATAAAAATGATAAATCCTTAGAAGGGGTGACAAGAAGGTTAAAAAAATTGAATGCACTTTCGTCTGAGGTGAAAATAAATATTATTGATGAAAAAGATATACACATGTTTGAAGCAATCAGTAAATCAGCAAATTACACACTTGACCTATTAAAGAAAGCGGATAACATTTCTATGCTTAAAACGACATTGTCAAATGATATGGATGGTTTTGAAATGCTTGAGAAATCAGCTGAGATATCTCAAGGGCCTCAAGTCAAGTTAACCTCAGGGTTTTCTTTTTGTGAGGCATATATAAAGGATAATAAAAAAGAAACTTACAATTATGATCTGGTTTAGAAGTTACTGTTACTGAAAACGCTTATGTAATAGGCTGCCTAGGATGATTGTAACAATCAGGCTGATGATGAAGAAAACGATACCAACCATCAAACTTGGCATAATAAAGTCACTAAACGCAGTCATAAGTAATAGACTTAAAATAGCACCTGGTGCAATAAGGCGCAAGGTGACATTAAAAACAGCAGAAAATTTAATGTTAGTCTGTTTATAAAGCTGGTAGGTAAGCTTTTGTGCATCGAATATCCAACCAAATAACAAAGTTTGCATATAAGCAATAAATAGAATAAGACATATTAGAAAGCTTGAGCTCAACCAGTTTTGCAGGTTGTAGGGTAAGATAAACTGGTAGATAAATACAATCACCAAAAGTGCAACATAGCCTGTAACACGCCATAGCGATCGTTTATTATCTTTTGTTATTTGAAACACACGACAAAGCAGTGTTGCCGCTAATATAAGACAAATAAATAGCGTAATAAAGTACAAGAGGCTTAACGCATAAGCCTGAGCAAGTGTTACTGGTTGATATAAGTGCGATAATGTTTGTGTGGTTAAGACTTTAAATATCAGGATGGTTAATAGGCTTAAGATGATATTACCTGTGATAAAAGTAAAACAGAATTTACGCAAGGAAAGCTTTGTTGGTAAATACTGTCCTGTTGTAAGATGTATGCCAACACCCACAAATGAAGATAGCAGTGCCAGAGTTATAGCATGATACCATAACATAATGTCATTGAATAAATAAAGCTTAATGTCAAAAAACGCCATGACAGCAGGGCTATCATCATGGCGAAAATTTATCATTAGATAAACAAATAATGCAATAAAAAGCCCAAGGCCAATCAGCGCTAAAATACGCTCTAAAGTAAAATTTTGCATTTTATGCAACACAAAAATAAGTATTAAGACAACAGTCGTAATAATAACCGATAATGGGCTTGAGAAATTATGGATAAAAAGCGGCAGTTTATCTGCTGATTTGGCAAAATGCCAGTAGCCTGTATAGATAGCGCTTTGTGTAATCATATGAAGGCTATTTATCACAACAACAAGCACAATAAGGGCGCCAAGCATAATGAGAAGACTTAACCAGTTAAAGCCGCCAGATCTTGTGATATAACGCATAGAGGGTCTTATCAACTTTTGACTTAACATGCCAAAAGCGCTTTCACTTATTACCATCGGTAAAGCGATAAAAAACAGGCAAATTGCATATGCGATGATAAAGGTAATGTTATAGTAGCTTTGTGAGAGTTTTGGGATTTGCCAGAATAAAATAGCTCCTAGGCTTGCTGCTATAATGACAAACGAATAATAGGCAGATTTGATATTTTTGGTTTGTGACATTTTAATATCCGCATTGTAAACACTTGCCTTATGATAACAAGTGTTTCAATTTTGTCATCAATGAAATTAAACAATTTCTGCATTGATTGTGCTATCAATATAACCACGTACTTCACTTACTTGATTTTTGTGATCGACAAATACAAGCTTAGGATTATGTGTTGCAAGCTCACTTTCTTCAAATTCAGCATATGAGGCAATAATGACAACATCATTTGGTGCAACATGTCTTGCTGCAGCTCCATTTAAACAAATCTCGCCATCACCGCCTAGGATAACATAGGTAGCAAATCGTGCGCCGTTGTTGCAGTTATAGATTTCAACGCGCTCAAAAGGCACAAGGTTTGCCGCCTGGCATAATTTTTTATCAATGCTAATAGAGCCATAATAATTTAAATTGGCTTGTGTAACATGCGCCATATGAATTTTTGATTTTAAAAGTGTTCTTTTCATGATGGGTTTCCTTTTCGTATTTATGGAATTTATATTATTTTTTAAGTTCGAGGTTATCGATTAAACGCACACCATCTATCAATACTGCAGCAAAACGGCGATTACAGTGCGCTTCTAAATAATCAATTTCAATGTCTTGCTGTTCAAACATTGCCTTGATTGCCTCTAATGGTTGATTTTGATGGAACATTTGCGCAAATAGACGTGCTTTTTCTCTTGCTGTTTTTGATAATCGTATATTGCGTGAGCTAAAGGCAAGCCCATCTTCTTCACGTATAATAGGGCAGCCAATAATCTTGGTAGATATGAAAAATGCCTTGACCATTTGCTTTATCAAATGTAATTGTTGGTAATCTTTTTCGCCGAAATAAGCACGATGTGCTTGTGCAAGTTGTAAAAGCTTCATAACAACAGTCAATACACCATCAAAATGTCCTGGGCGAGATTTACCGCATAATATCTGACTAAAGCTGTTCTCTGTAATTTTATATCGATAATCATCCGGGTACATTTCATCAAAACAAGGTGCAAATAAAAAATCAACGTCTGCTGCTTCCAAAAGTGCAATATCCTGATCCCATGTTTTAGGGTATTTTGCAAGGTCATCCTGATTATTAAACTGAGTGGGGTTGATAAAAATACTTACCAGTGTGAAATCGTTTTGTTTTTTACTTTGCTCAATAAGACTTAAATGGCCTTTATGAAGTGCACCCATTGTCATGACAACCCCTAAGGTTTTATCAAAAGGCAAGTTTTGTCTGGTTTTTTGCCATAAGCTGATATTTGTGATGACCTTCATGCAGAAACGACCTCTTTTGGGGTTTTTGATTGCTTATGGTTGGAAATATCTAGTGTGTAACTTTCTTGGTTGGTTGGATAAGTGCCAGATTGTACGGCCTGATGGTATTGATTAAACGCTGCTTGAATACAAGAAAACCCATCAAGGAAGTGCCTGACAAACTTAGGCTTCATGTGTTGTGTCATACCAAGCATGTCTTGTAATACTAACACCTGCCCGTCAACAAAAGCGCCTGCACCGATGCCAATGACCACAATATCAAGCAATTCGGCAATTTCTTTGGCAAGCTGATCTGGTACACATTCTAATACAATACTAAAACAACCAAGGTGTTGCAGATCAAGGGCCTGCTGTTTAATCTTCTGTGCTTGATCAAAAGTTTTTCCTTGAACTTTATAGCCTAAACTGTGAACAGATTGAGGCGTCAGACCCAAGTGTCCCATCACCGGGATGCCAGATTGTGTTAAATGGCTAATCACTTCTTGATGGCCATCAATGCCTTCTATTTTTATTGCATTGGCACCGGCTTTAATCAACTTATCAGCACATTGTACAGCGTGTGATATGCCTTGCCTGTGTGATAAAAAAGGCATATCGGCAATAATGAATTTATCAGGTGCGCCAAAGGCAACAGCTTTGGTCATCATCGACATCATTTCAACGTTTGCGTGTGTTGTATCAGGATGTCCTAAAAGTGTCATCACACCACTATCACCAACCAGCAAAAGATCAACATCGCTTTGATTAGCAATACAGGCAAAGCTATAATCATAGCAGGTGAGCATTGATATTTTTTGTTGATTCTGTTTATATTTTATCAATTGATCAGGGGTGAGTTTTTGCTTCTTGCTGATTACACTCATTTGTCTTTTCCTCTTGTTGTTTTTTTAAAATCTGGTATGTGTTGACAAAACTTTGATAAATCCCTTTAAAAGGGTCTTGCGCCAAAGATTGCAGATTGCTATTAATCGTTTGTTGATCATTACGGACCAAAGGCCCGGTTAATGCCGTATCAGGATTGTGCTGAATGTTTTTCATCGTCTGATTAGCAAATGCGATAAGTCCTGTCTTTGGTGCATCAAAACGTTGTTCAAGTTCTTTGAAAAATTTTTGCCACAAAATTGTCGTGAAGTTATTTGCCATTACACAAAGGCTATGATAATAAGCCTTCTGTGTACTTTGAATTGTAATAAATTGGTTTTTTAACGCAGGGAAAATCAAGGTAAATAAAGGTGCATCATTATCCTGTACAAAAAGCATTTTTTCATAATGTGCCTTATTGTACAGCGTATTGTCAAAGGTCATTAAAGGATGAAAGCCAAAGGCAAGCTTGGTGTATAAAGCACCTGAGAAGTGAATACAGGGTTTATCTCTTAATTGGGGATATTGCAGCAAGAAAGGTTCTATACATTGATCGGGGATGGCAAGTAAAATAATATCAGCATTTTTAAAAGCATCTTGCGGTTGGCTTTGATCACTTCTACGCCAGATCAGATGATTAATATCTAAGAGGGAAAAGTAGTGCGCAATATGCTTGCCCACACGTCCTTGGCCAACAATACCATAACACGGGTTTGCTGGAGGTGTAAAATCAGATACCTGTCTCATGGATCAAGTTCCTTAAATTCGTTTTATCTTAATGTTTCTTTTTGTATGGTCAACAAGTGTGGATGTTTGCAATATGTTTTATAAACATCATAGACTTTGCTGCTAGGGGAACTATAAAAGAATCAAAACTAAAAAACAAATAAAAATAAGCAATTATTCGTATTAAAAAGGGCAGGTCACATCTGGTTGTGGGTAATTTGTTTTTAAGGCTTGTGTGAACCAGTCTTTAAACTGTTGTTGATGGCTTTGGTGAAATTGATTAAATGCTTTAATGAGTTGCTTTCCTTTTTTTGTCTTGTTCGCCATTGCTATTTTATAAGTGGGGGTGTCTGTTATGCCACTGAGATGAATTCCTTTATTGCTTAACAGGGTATCAGGCTGCATAGTACGATATTGAATTTCAATACTATCGGTAAACATGGCATAGGGTTTTTCTGGGTATTTATTTAAGCAGGCAAAAACTTGCAAATTTTGCGGTAAGATTTTAATACGTGCATTTTTGATATGTGTATTGGCAAAGACTTCATTTGTGCCACCTTCATTTTCAAGAATAGTAACATTTTTTTGATCAATATCTTTTAAGCTTTTGAAATTTTGCTCATTTTTTTTAGAAAAAATAGCAGCCTTTGTATTTGGCAGAATATTATTAGATAAAATAAAGTCTTTAGCACGTGCTGGTGTTTTGGTGATTCCACCCATGGCGATATCGCACCTGTGCTTTAAGTCTTGATTAAGGTGTGGCCAGGTTGTGTGGATAAAGGTAATAGGGCGCTTAAGGCTTTGAGCGAAAGCTGTCATAACATTAATCGCAAAGCCTTCATAGGTATGTGTTTTTGCATTGTAAAAAGTTAATGGTGGATAGTCACCTGTTGTGCACACCCGCAAAGGTCGCTGTGATGATTGCGCTATAACAAGCTGGGCTGTAATAAGCCCAGTCGCAATGAACAGTGTTTTATATAAGATTTTCATTGAGTTTTATATTAATTAATAAAAGGTATCAATTAATATGAGAAAAAACAAACTGCTTGTCAAGCAGGTGCATAGTTAAGGTTGTTGTTCAGGCTGTTTTTGCGTCTGATCTCAACTTGCTGGCTTGGAATAATAATCGCAATAATAAGCCCAATGACGGCTACGGCAACAAGTAATAAACATAACCCTGCAGTAGGTGATAACCACCCCATGACAACGGTTGCTAACATTGGTGCAAACCCTGATAGTGAAGCGCCAAAACCAAAGCCTATTGAGCATCCAGTAGCACGGACTCTTGGTGGAAATATCTCAGTGTAATAAGGCGTTGAAACCCCTTGAATCATTGCGGTAAGTACCGCCATTGCAATAACCATTGTGCTAACAATAGCGATATTTTGTAACTGCATAAACATAACCATTGGGATGGCTGCAACAAGCAAGATAGCATAGCCTGCAATGTGAGTGCGTTTTCTGCCCCAAATGTCAGATAGATAGCCAAATAAAGGCATGACAATACACATTGCCGCAACACTTATGGTATTAATTGCCAATGCCGTGACAAGACTTAATCCAAGTTCAGTTTCCATATAGGCTACCATATAAGTAATGTCTAAGTAGTAAAGTACCATTGCCGTTGTAGATAAAATAACGATTAAAGTTAAACGCCAAGGGTAATATTTTAATAGCTGGCGTACAGGTTCAACTTTGAAATTATTCTCGGTCTCTTCGGCTTTTTCATCTTCTCTGAAAAATAATTGTAATAACAATAAGAAAAAACCTAAGGCAAAAGGTACGCGCCAGGCATAATATTGCCATGAGTCTGGCAGCAGATTCAATGTTAAATAGCTGATCCCAGAGGCCAATAAGAATCCAACAACAGCAGTTGAATAAGCCACGGCCAGGTTAAATCCTGTATATCTTTGTTTTTCATCTTCAGCAGTAAGTGTCATAAGATTACCAAACTGACCGCCGGCTGAAAGACCTTGGAACACACGTACTAAAACAAGCAAAACAGGCGCCCAAATGCCAATTAAGTGGTAATCAGGCAGAAAAGCCATGACAATTGTGGGAATAGCCATAAAAATAATCGCTAAATTCATTGCATAGTGGCGACCAAAGCGATCGCCTAAGCGACCAAAAATAACAGAGCCAATGGGGCGTGCAACAAAACCTGCGGCAAAGGCACCAAAAGTTGCAATCAAGGCAACCCAAGCATCTGTTTGAGGAAAAAATTGTGCTGCAATAATGGTGGCAAAATAGCCATAAAGTGAGAAATCATACCATTCGATAATATTACCAAATGAGTTTTTTAAGGTACGAGTAATTCGTTCAATCATATTGTGTTTTTAAGTACTCCATTTTGTTTGATGACGCTTTTTATCCTAACGGACTGAAAGTGAATGTCAAATGGGTCTAATAATGAAAAAGGGTTTGGGTGGCAGCAAAAAGCCTATTAGCCCAGTCTTTTACAAGGGTATAAAAAAGATGTTAAAAATAATAAAAAGTCAATAAAAACAGTTATTTATTGTTCGTGAAATTTCGTTTTATGGTTACTGGCTTCCTGCAATATGGCAGTTATCAATCAATAACGAACCGGTTTGGATTCTTGTGTTTTTATCAATATTATCATTACTGATTGCCTGGATATTTTTAAACATATCTGCCAAATTGCCAGAAACGGTAAAATTATCTACAGGGTATTGAATTTGGCCATTTTTAACATAATAACCCATTGCTCCTTGGGAGTAATCACCAGTAGTTATATCAAGCCCTTGCCCCATTGTTTCATGAATAATAACACCATGATCCATTGTCTGGATTAGCTGTGCTTCAGGCATCATGTTTCTGCTTTGAATCACAATATTACTAACGCCACCGGCATTACCAGTTGTTTCAGATTGAAGCTGTCTTGCGCTATAACTGTTAAGTAGATAACGTTGTAACATACCATCAATCACAATGGGATTTCTTGCCTTGTTAACACCTTCATCATCATAGGGCTGGCTGCCCATTCCATCTTTAAGGTTTGGGTCTTCAATTAAAGAGATATTCTCTTTGGTAACCATTTGGTGAAGCTTATTATATAAATAAGTGTTTTTATGATACTGTTTTCCACCTTTAAGCGCTGTTAAAAAGCCATTGATGAGGGTTTTGGCTGTTGTTGGTGAGAAAATAACGGGCATAGATTGACTTTGAATGCTTTGAGGATCTCGTCTGGATAGGGTGCGATCTATTGCTAATTGTGCAATGGCTTTTGGTGTGGGTAGTGATTGAATATCATAATGGGTAAAATAAGCATCGTCACGTTGCATACCATGTTTGTCTTCTACAATAAGCTCAATACTGATACTATTGCGTGACTCTGGGTAAACATCAAGAAAACCATGGCTGTTGGCAAAGCCATATAAAATTTCAAAACAGCTGATTTCAACACCGTCTGAGCAGATTTCTTTAGAATAATCAAGCGCGTGCTGCTCACAGGTTTTTGCCATATCAATTACTTCTTCGATGCGAAAATGCTTCCAGGGTCGATATAAATACGCGAGTGCTTTTGGCGTGCAAAGCTTGTCTTTATCAATAATGCCAGAAAATGGATCAGCCTCAGTAAATTTGGCGATTGTTTTGGCATGTTCAATTGTTGTGTGCAGGCCGTTGTGACTTAAATCAGATGTTTCTGCATAACCTGTTTTTCCTTGATGATAAACTTGAATGCTTAGGCTTTGTGAGGCATTAAACTCAAGGTTCTCAGTTTGTTGCTTGCGTATGTCAATGACATGGCCTTGGTCAAAGCTGCAATGGATTTCAAATGCATCAACCTGGGCTTTCTTAGCGATTTCACAGGCAGTTTGTAGCACATTTTTTATATGTGCTATATGGTGGATAATTGACATAGGTATGTATTATTTTTTATTGCAATTTGCCTTATTATGAAGGAAAACGGTATATATCGTAAATGACAAAATAAAAGAAGTTACATATTTATGATGGGTATATTGCAAATTGAAAAATACACCTTTAGAAATCTGACTTTATTTTGTGCTTTTTTATCTGATGTGATATGATGTTCGCAGACTAAGTAAACATTGTAATAAGATAGATATTTAAGTAAAGAAAGATGGCAAAGTTAGAAGTATTAAAATATCCACATCCTTTTTTAAAGAAAAAAGCAGACCCAATTGTACCAAGCGCAATTGATGACGCGCTAAGACAAACAATACAAGATATGTTTGAGACAATGTATGCTGAAAAAGGTGGTGGGCTTGCTGCTACACAGGTTGGTTTGAATATGCGCCTTTTTATTATGGATGCATCTGAGAACAAAGATCAAAAAATTGTGGCGATTAATCCCGAGATCCTTGAGTGCAAAGGAGAGATTGATGATGAAGAAGGGTGTTTATCTTTTCCTGGTGTTTCAGCCAAAGTCAAGCGTGCCCAATGGGTAAAGATGCGTGCCTTGAATGAATTTGGTGAAGAGTATGAGCTTGAAACAGATGGCTACCTTGGTCGTTGTATTCAGCATGAGCTTGATCACTTAAATGGCATTACCTATTTTGACCATTTATCGCCATTAAAGCGTAAAATGATCGAAAAAAAATATAACAAGCTGATGCAGGCACATGAGGAATCTTGATTTAGATAAAAATGTGCAAGGCTATTGATAAGCAGTTGCCATTGAAATAATAATTTAGTCAGTCGATAAAATAATTCCACCACCAAGACAAACTTCACCATCATAAAATACTACTGATTGTCCAGGAGTGATAGCGCGCTGCATTTGATCAAAAATAACATGTGCCTGATTTTGTTGATCAATGGTTACAACACAGTTTTGATCTGCTTGGCGATAGCGCGTTTTCGCTTTGCAGTGGAAGGTTTCTCCTGGTGAAGACCCTTTAACCCAATGCAATTTGCCTGCTGTGAGCGACTTTTTCATCAAAAGCGGGTGATTATGACCTTGTACGGCAATGAGAATATTATTTTGAATATCTTTTTCAGCAACAAACCAAGGCGTCTCTGGACGATTTTTCACCCCGCCAATTTTAAGCCCTTGGCGTTGTCCTAATGTGTAATACATTAAGCCATCGTGCTGTCCGATAACCACACCATTTTCATCCTGAATTTCTCCAGGTTGTGCGGGTAGATATTGGTTTAAAAAGTCTTTAAATTTACGCTCACCAATAAAGCAAATCCCTGTACTGTCTTTTTTATTATGGGTGATAAGCTTATATTGTGCAGCTAACTCTCGTACTTTTGGTTTTTCTAACTCACCGATAGGAAAAAGTGTATAGTTCAGCTGCTCTTGACCTAGTGTATATAAAAAATAAGATTGATCTTTATTATGATCAAGGCCCTTTAATAACTGATGTTCACCGCTTGCAAGCGTTCTTTTTCTGGTATAGTGTCCTGTGGCGATATAATCTCCGCCAAGTAGTTGTGCATAGTCTAAAAATGCTTTGAATTTGATTTCCTTGTTGCAGAGTACGTCAGGGTTAGGTGTACGGCCAGCTTTATATTCCTGTAAAAAGTATTCAAACACATGATCCCAGTATTCAGCAGCAAAGTTGATTTTTTTAAAATCAATACCAATGGTTTCACAGATAGCTTGTGCATCTTTGATATCTTCACTTGCTGCACAAAACTGATCATTATCATCTTCTTCCCAGTTTTTCATAAAAACACCGGTAACTTCATAACCATTTTGTTTAAGTAAAAGTGCAGATACTGAAGAGTCAACACCGCCGGATACGCCGACAATGACTTTTGTTGTCATGATATATTTTAAAAGGTTGCTTAAATTTGCAACTATTTTGAATGGATTTTTTTAAATTTGCAAATGTTTAATGACATTATAACCGTTCTACGATTTCAGCCTGGCGTTTGCAAAATTCATCATACTTATGCCATAAGTTTTTACATTTATCCCAGAAACTTTTCTTTTTTACTTCCTTTGAGGCTGTCATGAGCATACTCCTGTGTTTGTTTGTGTGTTTTATACTAAATATGCATGATTAATAGGCTTAAAAAACTTATAATGCATAAGGTGCTTAGCCAATAATAAGTAGATTTTTTAGTGGCTGCCTTTGCGGTAACCTCATGCCTTTTTGCATACAGCGATTGTTGCTTTATGGCTTCATATTGTTTTTGTGTGATACGGCTCATCGGGCATCTCCTTTTTTTTGCAAACTAATGGTTGATATGTTAATTCTATGTCATATGCTGCGCTAATTTAATGGATAAAAAATGATGATATTGTGGTCAAATTCGGTATTTTAACCAGTTAAAAGCGCAGCTTATAAGAGGATGTCTTACAATAGCTTAGGAAATAAGCGTAAGACTATTGTGATAAAGCTTTTGTGCTAGATATGTTTTTGGCAAGGAAAGTTTAGCATGTAAGCACATGAAAGTTTGTAAAATAGAAAGTGGTGTGTTTATTTTATTCTTTTTCTTTGGTAATGGCATATCAGGCGCATCGCTTTCAAGGACAAGCCAGTCAATATGAAACTGGGATATGTCTTTGGCAATTTTGCTATGAGGGTAATGTAAAAGCGTGCCAATACCAAGTTTAAAGCCAAGGTGAGCATAGCTTTTGGCCGTGTTTATATTCCCATTAAAAGCATGAATAATACCACCTTGAGTAAATTTTATGGATTTTAAAATTTGTATTATCTCGTTGTGACTTTTAACCGAATGAATAATAACAGGTTTTTTATACTGCTCTGCTAACTCAAGCTGTGCCTGGAAGAAACTTTGTTGTTTGGGGAAGTCTGCAATGCGTTTATCCAGTCCAATTTCACCGACAATCTTGATAGAATGCGTATCAAGCCAGTCAGCTAATAAGTCAAGGTGATTTTTGTCGTGTTGTTCAATAAATACAGGATGTAGCCCTAAAGCTGGGGTAATATTTGAATGCTTTTGGGTTATTTCAATAACTTTTTGCCAGCGATCAAATGAGGTTGCCGGATTGATAAAGTGCGTAATATCGTTGTTTTGACAATCCTGCAACAAGGATAATCGAGTTTGATCAAATATGTCAAAATCCAGATGACAATGTGTATCAATAAACATATGATTGCTCTTAATGACTAATAATTGGCATTGTAGCAAGTTTTTCTCTTTTTTTAATTTTTGATAATCGTTAAAATAGACAACCATTAGTATTGCGTAAGGTTAAAAAATGTCTCAGCGACAAGATTTATTATTTGAATTAGGTACAGAAGAGTTACCCCCAAAAGCATTAAAAAATTTAACACAATCCTTATTAAAGCAGGTTTGTAATTTATTGGATGATGCAGGTATTTATTATGGTCAGACACAAACTTTTGCATCTCCCAGACGAATTGGTTTTTTACTTAAAGATGTTGATGTATTGCAAAAAGATAAACTTATTGACAGAGAAGGCCCTTTTCTTGAAAAAGCCTATGATGATAAAGGTCAGCCAACAAAAGCAGCTTTAGGCTTTGCGCGCTCATGTAATGTTGATTTTAACGAGTTAAAAACCATCGACAGTAAAAAGGGCAAGCGGCTTTTTTATCAAGTCACTGAACAAGGACAGGCTACTGAGGCTTTAGTGCCTGAAATGATTCAAAAGGCATTAAAAAAACTGCCTATTCCAAAAACCATGCGCTGGGGGGATGTTGATTTTGATTTTGTGCGCCCTGTGCACTGGGCGTTGTTATTGTTTGGGAATAAAGTGATTGATGCTGAGTTTTTTGGATGTAAAACAAGTAATATTACGTATGGTCATCGGTTTCACCACCCACAATCAATTAAGATCGATTCCTGTGGTGAATATGAGGCATCTTTAAGAGATCAAGGCAAGGTCATGGTTGACTGGGATACCAGAAAAAGTGAAATGCTAAATCAGGCAAAACAAGTGGCACAGCAAAACAAAGTAGAGGTGATTATTGAATCTGATTTAGCCGAAGAGGTCACGGCAATTATTGAATGGCCACATGCATTATGTTGCAGTTTTGATGCACATTTCTTGCGTGTACCGCAAGAAGCATTGATTTCAGCAATGCAGGAACACCAAAAATGTTTTCCCATGGTGGATGAAAAAGGTAAGCTTGTTAATAAATTTATTACCATTAGTAATATTGACAGCAAAAAACCAGAAACGGTTGTCAAAGGTAATAATAAAGTGATGGCGGCAAGGCTTGCTGATGCGGCATTTTTTTATGATACTGATGTAAAAAAACCTTTGGAAGATTATTTATTAAAACTTAAATCTGTTACATTTCAAAAGCAACTTGGTTCTTTATATGATCGTGCCTTACGGATTGCAATGCTTGCTAAAGAAATTGCAAAGAAAATAGATGCTAATCAAGAATATGCTTACGAGGCAGGCTTACTTGCCAAAGCAGATTTGGCTACCGATATGGTCTTTGAGTTTACAGATCTTCAAGGGATTATCGGGAAATATTATGCCAAAGCACAAGGTAAACCTGAGATCGTCTGTCAAGCCATCGAGCAGCAGTATTGGCCAAAGCAATCAGGTGGTGTGTTGCCAGAAACTAATATTGCTCAATCCGTAAGTCTGGCAGAAAAGCTGGATACATTGGTTGGTATTTTTGGTATTGGGCAAAAACCAACAGGCGAGAAGGACCCTTTTGCTTTGCGTCGTGCAGCAATTAGCGTGCTGCGTATTTTAAAGGAAAAACATTTGGCAATTTCTTTAGATTGGCTTATCGATGTTGCCTGTGATGCTTATGATGATAAGCTGATATATGAAGTGAAAAAACCATTATTACAATTTTTTATTGATCGGTTAAAAGTGATTTACAAAGAAAGTGATGTCAACCCTGCTATTTTTGAATCTGTTTTGGCTGTCAGCCATGAAAATGTTGTCGATTTTGATTTACGCATTCAGGCAGTACTTGCTTTTTTAAACTCTCCGGTTGCAGAGGATTTAAGCCAAAGCAATAAAAGGGTATCTAACATTTTAACGAAAAACCAGGCGGATGCTAAAGTTTTAACCGTAGATGTAGATCTATTTCAACAAGACGAAGAGTTAGCATTATTTCATGATTTGGAAAAGGTCAATAAAACCTGTCAGCAAATGCTTAAACAGCAGGCTTATACAGAAGTACTAGAAAAGTTAACAAAGCTTGATAAACCAATTAATGCCTTTTTTGATCATGTTATGGTGATGACTGAAGATGAGAAAATACGGAATAATCGTCTGGCATTATTACAAAAACTGCATACAACATTTAAGCAGGTCGCTGATATTGCTAAATTATCATAGTCTACATCACAATGAACAAATAAGGAGATAAGATGATTAAGTCAAAGGCTGCAATTGCCTGGCAGGCAGGGAAACCACTGAGTATTGAAACGGTGACGGTAACACCACCAAAAGACAATGAAGTCTTGGTTAAAATTGCAGCAACTGGCATTTGCCATACGGATGCCTATACACTATCTGGTGCTGATCCTGAAGGGATTTTTCCTGCTATCTTAGGCCATGAGGGTGCTGGTGTTGTCGAAGAGGTTGGTAAGGCTGTGACGTCTGTGAAGCCAGGTGATCATGTAATTCCACTTTACACACCTGAATGTGGGCAATGTAAGTTTTGCCTATCGGGTAAAACCAATCTTTGCCAGGCGATTCGCAGCACACAAGGTAAAGGATTAATGCCTGATGGCACAACAAGGTTTTCAATTGATGGCAAGCCAATTTATCATTATATGGGCACTTCAACTTTCTCCGAGTACACTGTTTTGCCTGAGATTGCTTTGGCAAAAGTAAATAAAGCCGCACCATTAGAGAAGATCTGTTTACTTGGTTGTGGAATCACAACCGGTATTGGTGCTGTGTTAAACACCGCAAAAGTGGAACCTGGTTCAACTGTCGCAGTTTTTGGCTTAGGCGGTATTGGGCTTTCTGTTATTCAAGGCGCGGTGTTAGCGCGTGCCAGTCGTATTATTGCCATTGATATCAATGAAAATAAATTTGAAATGGCGAGACTTTTAGGGGCGACAGAGTGCTTAAATCCTAATGATTATGATATTCCCTTTCATCAAGTGATTATCGATTTAACTGATGGTGGTGTTGATTATTCATTTGAATGTATTGGTAATACAGCAACGATGCGCCAGGCTTTAGAGTGTTGTCATAAAGGTTGGGGTGAGTCTGTGATTATTGGTGTAGCAGGCAGTGGTCAAGAGATTTCAACAAGACCTTTTCAGTTGGTGACAGGTCGAGTTTGGAAGGGAAGTGCGTTTGGTGGTGTTAAGGGGCGCACTGAATTACCGCGCTATGTCGATGATTATCTGGCTGGCAAAATCAAAGTCGATGAGATGGTCACACAAACCTTACCTTTAAAGGATATTAATAAGGCTTTTGACGCGATGCATCAAGGGCAGGTGATTCGCTCGGTTGTTGTCTATTAGTCACGCATAAAATCAGCTTTTTGGGCTTTTGTCATTATTCAATGCCAAAATCTAATGCTTAAGGCGCCAAAAAATGATATAAATAGTGGCGTTTATCAAGTATGAAGAAGAAAGGTTTAATGCAACATAAGCTAGCACATGGTGTGATTGTAATTTTTGGTGCTTCAGGTGATTTAACTGCGCGCAAATTAATGCCGGCGATATTCAGCTTATACAACCAGGGGATTTTAAGTGATAGAAATTTAATCTTAGGTGTGGCACGTTCTGAATTTAATGATCAAAGCTTCCGTGAGAAAATGCAACAGGCGTTGTTAAATGAATATCCAGATCATGCAAAGGCCATTGATGTTTTTATGGAGCAGATTTACTATCAGCCAATTAATATTTATGCTAAGGCGGGCTATCAAGAATTAAAAACACGTTTGCAAGGCTTACAAAGCCAGCATGATTTACCAAATAATCTATTATTTTATTTATCAACACCACCAAGTCTTTATTATGAAATCCCTAAACATTTAGCTGAGCTTGGGTTAAATGATGAAAGCGATGGCTATAAGCGAGTGATTATTGAAAAGCCCTTTGGTACAGATGAGCAAAGTGCAAAGGAGCTAAACCGACATTTATCGCACTGCTATGATGAATCACAGCTATTTCGAATAGACCATTATCTGGGCAAAGAAACCGTGCAGAACCTTCTGGTTTTTCGCTTTGCTAATGCTATTTTTGAGCCACTTTGGAATGCTGCACACATTGAAAATGTGCAGATTTATGCCAACGAAACGATTGGGGTTGGGTCTCGTGCTGGTTATTATGACCAAAGCGGTGCAATTTGTGATATGATCCAAAATCATTTGCTGCAGCTTTTGGGCATTGTTGCGATGGAGGCACCTGCTAAAATGGATGCTTATTCGATTCGTAATGAAACCTTAAAAGTATTCCAATCGATCCGTCGCTTTAAATCTGAAGCAGATATTCGGGAGAATGTGGTCATTGGGCAATATGAGGCGGGTTGTGTTGATGGTAAGCTTAAAGGGGCTTACCGGGAAGAAAAAGATGTTCAAAAAAACTCGGTGACAGAAACCTATGCAGCGATTCGCTTTTTTATTGATAATTGGCGCTGGCATGATGTACCATTTTATGTGCGCACAGGAAAACGTTTAAAACAAAGAGTCACCGAAGTTGTTATTAATTTCAAATCAACGCCGCATCCATTTTTTTCACAGGTGCAGAAAATAAGCAAGTTTAAAAATCAATTGGTGATTCGCATCCAGCCAGATGAAGGAATTAAATTAAGCTTTGCGGCTAAAGAGCCTGGGGCTGGTTTTAAAGCACATGAAGTTGATATGGGGTTTTATTACTCAGATTTTGCGCAAACACAAATGCCAGCTGCCTACGAGCGGCTTATTTTAGATGCTTTACAGGGTGATAATACGCTGTTTTCACGTAATGATGCAGTGGAGGCATGCTGGAATATTATTGACCCAATTATTGCATTTCTTAAAGAAAACGCTGCAAGCATGCTTAAGTTTTATCCAAGTGGTAGTAATGGTCCAATTCAGGCTGATCATATGCTTGAAGAGCGTCAGCATGTCTGGCGTAATCCAACGGCAAACTTCAAAAGACAACAAAAGGGTTAACAATGCATTGTATTGTATATGACGATAAGCAACAAATTGCTGATGTAATCACAGAAAAATTAATCACTTTATCCTATGCTAAAAAACCAATCGTTCATATTGCCTTATCAGGTGGTAGTACGCCAAAAGATTTTTTTAAGCACTTAAAACAGGCTGATGCGCTATTTGATATCAACTGGTCAAAGTTTCATTTTTGGTGGGTTGATGAGCGTTGTGTTTCGATTGAAGATGAACAAAGCAATTTTGGTGAAGCCAAGCGTATTTTATTTGATCATATTGGTATTGACTCTGATCAATTACATCCAATGGATGGTGCAAGCCAAGCTGAGCAAAGTGCTTTATCTTACGTGCAGATAATAAAAAAGCATCTACCGATAAAAAATCAGATTCCTTGTTTTGATTTGATTTTACTGGGAATAGGGGATGATGGCCATACAGCATCACTTTTTCCTAACGGTGTTTCGCTTTCTTCGAATAAATGGGTAGAAGTCGCTGAACACCCGCAAACCAATCAGTTACGATTAACGCTGACATTACAGGTATTAAACAATGCCGATGAGGTTGCTTTTGTGGTGACTGGTGAAAACAAGGCTAAGATGGTGAAAAAGATCATACAGGGAGATAAAACGCCTATTGATTATCCTGCTAAATTTGTAAAACCCTTGGCGGGGAAATTAACATGGCATTTAGATCGTGAAGCAGCCGCTGAAATAAGGTAAGGATTATGCAGTTACAAAATACAAAGTTAGCAGATATTATTACCCAGAAAAAACCCTCACATATGCGTGAATTATTTGCAAGTGATCCATCGCGATTCTCACGCTATACGCTTCAGACTGGATCGTTGACGCTAGATTACTCTAAGAATAAAATCGATGATGAAATATTGCGTTTATTGCTTGATATTGCCAAAGAAGCTGAAGTTGAAAAGCATCGTGATGCAATGTTTGCTGGACAGAAGATCAATACCAGCGAGCATCGCGCAGTTTTACATACGGCATTGCGTGATTTCTCAAACAAATCAATCATCGTAGATGATATTGACATTAAACCAGAAATCAACAAAGAACGCCAACGTGTTAAACAACTGGTTGAGTCAGTGCACAAAGGGCATTGGCGTGGTTTTTCTGGGAAAGTGATTCATGATGTGGTTAATATTGGTATCGGCGGGTCAGACCTTGGGCCTAAAATGGTTACCAAGGCGCTTTCTCCCTATCATCTTAATAAGACAAAGGTACACTTTGTCTCTAATGTTGATGGTGATGCCATTTCAAATGTTTTAGCACAAGTAAATCCTGAACATACTTTATTTATTGTTGCCTCAAAATCTTTTAGCACTCAAGAGACATTAATGAATGCGAATACTGCTAGAGCGTGGCTTGTTGATTTCTATAAGGATGAAAAAGCGGTTGCGAATCATTTTGTCGCCGTCTCTACTGCTTTAAAGAAAGTGAAAGCTTTTGGTATTGATTTAGATAATTGTTTTACCATGTGGGATTGGGTAGGCGGGCGCTATTCGCTTTGGTCTGCGATTGGTATGCCGATTGCTTTTGCAATTGGGTTTGATCAGTATTTTGAATTGCTAAAGGGTGCGCAATTAATGGATCAGCATTTTAAAAGCACGCCATTAAATCAAAATATGCCCGTAATCCTGGCCTTGCTTGGTGTTTTGTATAGTAATTTTTATCACACGCAATCTCAAGCAATTCTTGCCTACGATGACAGGCTTTGCTATTTAGTGGATTATCTGCAGCAGGCTGATATGGAAAGTAATGGTAAGACGGTGTTAAAAAATGGTGTAAGCTCAAATCAGCAAACTGGTGTTGTACTTTGGGGTGGTGTTGGAACAAATGGTCAACATGCTTTTCATCAGCTTTTACATCAAGGAACTGTTATGGTGCCTGCTGATTTTATTATTGCCAAACAACCGCATCATCATCTTGTCGAACACCATCAGGCTTTATTAGCGAATTGTTTTGCGCAGTCACAAGCCTTAATGCAAGGAAAAACGCGTGAAAAGGCTGAAGCTGAACTTCAGCAAAAAGGCTATAGCCAAGATGAAATCAAAGCCTTAGCCCCACAAAAAGTGATTCCAGGTGATAAACCAAGCAATACCATATTACTGGATCGCTTAACGCCTCAAGCATTAGGGCAACTAATTGCTTTGTATGAACATAAAATCTTTGTTCAAGGTATTATCTGGGATATTAACAGTTTTGATCAATGGGGTGTTGAGCTTGGTAAGGAATTAGGTGAACCTATTCTACAAAGTATTCAGGGAAAAGGTAATCATAGTGAAAGTTACGATTGCTCAACTTTGGGTTTAATTGACATGGTAAAATAGTCTTTAAACGAGCTTTAAAGTTTATTTAGCAGTGACTCGCATGCCTGGTCGTAAGGAGCATCAAATGACACTTCTTTTTGTGTTTTTGGGTCAAGAAAACGTAAGCTTTTAGCGTGAAGGAACAAGCGCTTAAAGCCAAGTTGATGTAAGGCTTTATCTTTTTGTGGATCACCGTATTTTTGATCGCAGACAATTGGGTGACTAAGACTTGTTAAATGTACGCGAATCTGATGTGTTCGTCCTGTTTTTGGGAAGGCCTCAATCAATGTATACTGATCAAAGTGATTGAGCGGTTTAATATAGGTTATTGCCTGTTTTCCTTCATTTTGATCAACCCGCACGATACGTTCGCCATGTGGCAGTAGATGGCGCTTTAAAGGTAAATCAATTTTGCCTTTTTTAGGATGGCAGACACCATGAACTAAGGCGTGATAGATTTTTGTAACTTCACGATTTTTTAAAATTTCATGGAAATACGTTAAAATACTGTATTTTTTAGCAATTAATAGACAGCCTGAGGTTTCTTTATCCAAGCGATGTGCAAGTTCAAGTTTTTTACTTTGTGGTCTTAATTGCTGTAGGCGTTCAATCAGACCAGATTGGATACCAGAACCGCCATGAACAGCAATACCTGAAGGTTTGTTGATTACCATATAATCATCGTTTTCAAATAAGATTAACGATTCAAGAAAAGATAGGTGGTCTTGCGTGACTTGGATGTTTTGCTGCTTTTCTTCTAAATGAAAAGGCGGGATGCGAATGAAATCACCAGCTGCAACGCGATAGGTCTGTTTGATCCGTTTTTTATTGACACGTAGCTGGCCTTTACGAATCCAGCGATAAATTAGCGCTTTTGGCAGTCCAGTAAATTGTGAAAGGAGAAAGTTATCGATGCGTTGACCTGTACGATCTGGATCAACGGTAATATATTGTACAGCACTCATTCAAAGTTGGGATTGGTAAGTTTGCTATAGTGTATACTATCCCTATGCTATTTTATAGCAGTTATTTAATGATCGATTTAATAAGACATAAGGTATCATCATTATTTTACAAAAGCTTTTTCATCTGCCATTTCCAGTCATACTCATCGTTTTGATTTTTTACCAAAACTGTCTATACTTTATTCACATTAGTTTTGTTGCTTCTTAAAAAATATACAAAACGCGCATTCGTATAAACGCCTTTCTATTCATGCTTATCCAGGTTAAGCATAATAGTTTATGATTCTTTAAACGATGCGCATGACTTTTAATTGCACTGCAGCATAATGTTAAATTGATAGATTATCTGATTATATTCCCAACAAAACTGAGCTTAAGGCATGGTTGAGAGAACATCAAGAGGCTTTTCTTATGCAAGCAGGTAATACGGGTATATCAGAAGTCATTCAGGCAGATAAACGGCTAAAGCAAATCAGAAAATATAAAAGACGATGGATTCTAATTGCTGTTTTTCTGCCTATTATTATTTTTCTATTGCTGATAATCAGTAAAGTCTCCCTACCCATAGATGCAAATGTGCTTGGGTTTGTTATTGCTATTATTTTGGTCATCGTTATTCCTGTGGTTGCTGCTACAAGTGCTATTAGTGTGATGATCGTCTATATTATGCTGCACTTTTTTTATAAAAAAGAAATAGGCAAGCTAGAAACCACCATTAAACAAAACCCAGAGGCATACAGACAGTTACAATCAATAAAAGCAGAACAATCAATGCGTTTAAAGGCAGCCAGGCGTAAG
Organism: Facilibium subflavum; assembly: GCF_003574485.1. Classification (GTDB taxonomy): domain Bacteria; phylum Pseudomonadota; class Gammaproteobacteria; order Francisellales; family Francisellaceae; genus Facilibium; species Facilibium subflavum. The sequence goes on along the minus strand of NZ_QLIT01000243.1, from coordinate 3,078 downwards.
TTAAAGGTGCGTCATATTATTTATTGGCTTCTTGTTGTTGTATTTGTAATTGCATTGATTGTAAGCCTTATTTTTTACTATCAAGCTCGGCAAAAGGAAGAAATTAGACAAGTAGCAGAGCATGTTACGTTTCTTCTCAAGCAAAAATACCATAAAGATTTTATTGTTAAAGATGGAAAATATGAACATCAAGTAAAAAGCTATCAGTTTATTGGGTATCCTGTTGAGCAACCTGAGTTGAAATTTGCTGTAATTAGCAGTGGTGTTAAGAGCACCAGTATAATTTCAACTTATTTACAAAATCGTATTAGCTTTGAGGCCTCTCAGATGGTTATCCCTTTTCTTCAGGAAATTACGTCAGACTACGTTATAGCAGGGATAGGTATAAGCCCATCTGTCGAAGTGAATATTGCTATACGTGAGGTAGCCAGGTATGACTTACACGATAATAATTTAAATATGTCACAGTGGATAAATAACCATCCTGGTGTTTTAGGGTTTCACCTAAGAGCTGATTTTAACCTTGCATTAACATCACAAAATATACAGAAAATTGTCAAAGCAACTTATAAACTAATCCAATTTCTAAAACGTAATAAATTTAAACAAATCTTCATTGGATTTGGCTTTTATAATCTGCCAGAAGGTGAAAATATTCGTATATTAACAGCACACTTGAAATCACGGTTTACAATTGAATACCGCAAGTACAAAGAAGGAAGCCTGGTAATTAACTCAAGAAATCCCTTGGAAACGCCCACGAGTTATATGAACGACAAAGTCACAGAACCCCTTTTTAATAATGACCTGGAAGGGATTACTTCAGTTCATGATGTTTTACAGTTTATTTTTTTATTTAACAAAGAAACGCAAACGTATCTATCGTTTACGCAAAGCAGTCAGTATCAACTTTATAAGAGGGAAGGAAAATGAGAAACACAACAACTTCTAAAGATGCTTCGGTGTTAAGTGAAATTGTATATTTTGAAACGCTGCTTGATGATGCCGTTAATAAAAAACATCAAACGTTGAGAGATATATTTTTTGATCCCAATGGACAAATTCGTCCAGAAGTCGAACCAAGCTTTGCCAAAAAACTAACTCGACATTCAAAACGTTATATCCCAATATTAGAAAAATATCGGCTGTTAGAAACGAGTAGTTATGTTTTAACAGCAACAGAACGACTTAGCGGGTTTTATGGTATTGCGGTAGAAGCAGTTAATCAGCCTGGGAAAATAGAATTTGCAATTAGCGGTACGCAAACAAGCTCATTTATAAATGCTGCAGCAGACCTGTATACTGATATTGGTATGGTATTTAGAAATATCCCTAATCAGTTTGATACGGGCAAGGTATTCATTGACCATATCTTAAATGCATCTGCAGATAAAGAGGTTGGATATAACCTTAAACTGTTTGACCTTACAGGGCATTCTTTGGGAGGAACACTAGCACAGTTACTTGGAATATACTATTATGAAACGGGAAAAGTCTCTAAAGTCTTCAGCTATAATGCTTTAGGTGTAAGGCAGCTATTAAATATTCCAGACATGCCTAAGAATCCAGATTTTGCTCTTGTTGCTTATCATCTACATCAAAAGCGTAAAGAAATTTATATTAAATTTGACAGCATACCGGAGGAAGATCGAAAACAACTTATTGCAAGCCATATACATTCCCAAGATCCAGTTTCTAGCTTCCACGACCAGATTGGTACTGTAATTGACATAGCTTATGATGGTGGAATGCCATCACTGAAGTATCATGGTATTGGTTTGTATACTTATTTTGATTTTGACCAAGATGGCAGCCTCGTCCCAGGTAAGCTTAATTTAGAGACGACATCACAGCTTTATAATGCATTAAAGCAAAAGCTCATCTCAGTAAACAAGCAACTTAATACCATTGAAAACGTTTCTCTGGAAAACGCTTATGTTATACCGCCAGGGGTGATTGTGCGTGACGAGATCAAAGCATTAATTGAAGTGCGAAATGAAGTCATTGAGCAAATAGCAGATTTTAAAGAGATCTTTTCGACAATGGATAACTATAACGAGACAGCCTTTGCCCAGGATGAAGATATCGAGTCAATGACTGAAGAAGCTACAGAAGCACAGGATGAAGATGCAGTAGAAGATTCGGCTGATCTTGATGCCAAAACCACTGAAGTTGTCGATAGCGACAACCAGTCAGAAAGCCTGGATACTGAGTCAAGTATTGAGGCGCTAAGCGATGCTGAGCCAGTTAATACAACAACGATTGCTGATGAAATAAAGGATGAAAAAACAGCCAACCAGGAAGATAGTAAAGCGCTCGATAACACGACAGAGGCAATCTCTCAAGATACAATACAAAACACAGAAAACGCAGAAAACTCAGAAAACGCAGAAAACTCAGAAAACGCACAGGATCATATTGAATCTGAGCACATAGATCAGGCATCAGATGATACTATAGAATCAGCCCTAAACCTGTTGGCTGCCAGTATTAAAAAGGCATTATGGGGTGAGGATATTATAGCAAAACTCAGCGGCTTTTCGCTTGCAGATGCGGTGTTTGAAACCTTTATTGCCGCAAATCAGCAACGCTTTGGTGATCCACTTGTTTTAGATTTAGATAACAACGGCATTAATACCATAAGCGTTAATAAGCAAGTAATGTTTGATCACAACACCGATGGCATCAAATATGCCACAGGCTGGGTTGGCGCAAAAGATGGACTTCTTGTCCAGGATCTCAACCAAAATGGCCTGATTGATCATGGTGGTGAGTTATTTGGCGAGCATTATATCAAAAGTGATGGCAGCAAAGCGCGCGATGGTTTTGATGCACTAGCTGATCTTGATAGCAATGGTGATGGGGTCATCTCTGTGGCCGATAATGCATTTAATAATCTTTATGTCTGGCAGGATAAAAACAGTGATGCAATTACACAACAAGGCGAGCTTTATCATATCAGTCAAACAGGGATTACTCAGATTTCACTTACAACCAGTAATGAAAACAGACAAAGCGATGGCGGTGTGATTGTGAAATCAAGCACCTATCAAACAAATGATGGTAATGAAGCGGCAA
>NZ_QLIT01000242.1 GCF_003574485.1 Facilibium subflavum | reverse complement strand
AACTAATATTTTTACTAGGCACTACAAATTGACCTTTTTGGAAGACAAAAACCCTTATAAAATAAGGCCTGAGCAAAAATATCTTTCTTCAAACCTGTGGATAACTTTGAAAAGTGTCAAAGTCGGGAAAATATAGCAAAAGAAGATCCGAAGTGGCGGCTGTTTAATCATTACTATGAGCATACTGCTATGATTCGCGGGAAAAGAAGCAGTACATCTCTAACTGCTAATGAGATCTTTCTTACATTGACAGACCGGTTAGAGAGTTATGATGTTGAATATTAAGCTATACAACATCATAAGGCATCAGCATTATAGTTGATAACACCAATGCCAGGGTTCATAAATAAAGCCTTTATCATTGTTTTTTGGATAGCTTAGGATAAATGAAAATTGATGTGCATTTTCCATTAACCAGGTAAAAGCTTGGGTTTTTTCAAAATTTTCTGTGAGAACTTCACTTTCACCACTTGTCGTTAAATCCAGTGCGCAGCCTGTATGGTGCTCGCTAAACCCAGGTAAAGCCGAAACCTTGATAATGTCGGTTAATGCCTGGCCGGATTTAAGCTTGCGTTTGATAATCTCAGCTTGATAAGCATAGCTTCGAAAAGCAGAAACAATTTGTAAATCAATACCTTGTTGCTGTGCGCTTGATTTCATTAATAACCATTGCTGATAAGCCTTGTGATGCATTTTAATCTCTCGGTTAAATACATCAACACCCGCATCGATTAGCAGCGCCTTAGGGCACTCTTCAAATAAAGCATTTTCAGGGGTAATGTTATCGATATTAAGAGATTGGTATATTTGCTTTAATTTTTCCATATGATAAGTCTCTCAGTCAAACTGGCCGCTTTATCCTTTTTTGGTCGTAGTAAAAAGCTTTCTAGTGACGGTTTTCATTGGTTCAGACAATAATTCCAGCGGTGTTTTTTCAAATCCTGGCATTTGGGAGCTTATGCTTTTAATCTCAACACTATCCAGTAACTGGTTTGTTTTTAGATCGTAGATTTTTAATGTGATCGATACTTTTGCAGGCACGCCAGTCAGTAGTGTATAACTGTCCGTCCAGTTAAGTATTCGTGGCAAAATAAAGTACTGGTAACCTTTTGATTGCGCCTGAAGATATTCATTTTGAGCACTTTGATAATCCTGTGCATAATCAAATTTACTAAAACATGCTTTGAAATTATCTTTTAATAGGTTCATCACAAGCTTGCCACTATCAGGATAGCTGTGATATTCATCATTTCCATCATTAGGATAGGCAAGATAAGCAGATGCTTTTGGCGAAAGCTTTGTTGTATTATCTTCGTAGACAATCTTATCTTGTTGTGCACCAACGGTTTTTTGCATTGACCCGGTGATAATCTGATGGGTGCTTGCACAACCACTAAGCGTGAGTGTCAGGAATACGGACACCCCAACAAAGAATAGTGTAAGAATTCTCCTTTGATATTTCATGATTTTTAATACCATCGTCACATCTTCTTTATATATTTGATTTATCACAGGTGACTAATATAGGCAAAATTCTGCAATAAATTTTTTTTGTCGTATGTATATCATACAAATCTTATTATATAGTGCAAGCTTTTCTCACTCTATAATGTTGGCAATGCGTTATAAATAGTCGCTATTTCAAGCCCAATGACGCCGATTGCTGCGCATAAAATTACACTTAAAAAAATACGGCTTAATAGATTGTTTGTCTGGGTTTTATTACGAATAACCCAGGTCATCGCGGCAGGTAAACCAATTAATAAGATGGCAACAAAAATACTGGCATAACCTAAAGCCATGCGAAAGCCATTTGGGTAATAGATAACAAACAATAATGGAGGCAGGAAAGTAATAACGAATACAGCAAGCTTGTTAATATGTGTTCTTCGCTGCAAACGGTATGTATCACGGTTGAAATCAAATAAACCAAGTGTCACCCCTAAAAAGGATGTGGTGACAGCAATGGATTCAAATGCATAGGCAGCATGGCCGATAAAGCTGCTGTTATAGGCAGAGATGATGCCAGCAGTAACGTTTTCTGAGTGAATGATTTTAATAAATCCATCATGGCCATATAAAGGGATACTGCCAAGTGTTGAAGCAACCCAGATGATATAAATTACAAGCGGGATGAAACTGCCAATGATAACGGCTTGGCGTAGTGTTTTTCGATTGGATTCTACATAGGTCCTTAAGGTTGGTATGATATGATGAAAACCAAAAGAGGTGATAAGAATTGGAAAAGTAATCCAAATATAGTGAACATTATGTGTTGTGATATTAAGGTAGTTTGCTTTGACAGCTGGTAAGATGGCAAAGGCAAAAGCAAAAAATGAGATGAATTTTAAAAACATCAGTACCTTATTGGCCTGGTCAACTGTGGTGGTTCCACAATAGACAAAAAAGCCAAGGATCAGGATAAATAAAAGACTATTTAACCAGTCTGGAGTATGGATATTTAACATGGAAAATCCACTTGCCACAAGGCTGCCACCACCTGCTGAATAAGCTGCAGTTAAAGAGTAAAGTAATAATAAATAAGCAACCCAGGTAATACTTTGTCCCAGAGGTCCAAACGTATTATAAGCCATGCGGCTAAAATTTGTACCATTTGGCATGGAAAGGTTAACATCAACAAGCAGCAGTGCAGTTTGCATCATAACAAACCACACAATAATCAGCAGTAGACATGCAAGCCAAAAACCGTTTGCCGCAACCGTTGCAGGAATAGCAAGCATGCCCGCACCAATGCTTGTTCCAGTGATGATCATCGCTGAACCAAAGCCTTTTGAAGAAAAAAACATAGATAGGTTATCCAAAAATAATTTTGTTTATTGTATCCATTGTTGTACTCATAAGCAATTACAACATTTTTGTTTGTTTTGGGAATAAGTATATCTACATTAAGCGTTGCAGAGTTTTTTTGCTAAATATGAATGTTTGGGGTGGCAGTTCCAATGAACTTTCATATCTTTAATGGACGGTGTTAAAACAATTGTATTGCCATTCATATTATCAATGACCTGATTGGCGGTGAAAGTAATAGCACCAGAGGAGTGGACAACAAGTATGCCATAGTTATCAACTTTTGTAGTGTAGGAAGAAAGGCCTGATATCACTTGGGCATGTTTAAAGCCACGATTGATAATTTCATTTGTTACTTTATTCTGTGCATCATTAAGAGCGGTTATTGTTTGTGCTGTTTTTGAATGGTCAACAAAGTTGGTATACATAGGGATCGCAATCGCAGTTAGTACAGCAATCACTGCGATCACAATCATCAACTCAATCAGTGAAAAGGCTTTATTATATTGTTGCATTTGCGAAATCTTCTTGTTATTAGTCTATATACTAAGTCTACATGCTGATTATAATTTAATCAAAAAATAACGGCTTTATATGACTAGGATATTGTTGATAATTTATTGAGATATTATGCCTGTGTTTACTGTATAGTGACGATATAAACTTTCTTTTTCTGATAAATAAAAAAGCGCCTTTTAGGCGCTTCATATTAAAAAGAAGATCAGGAATTGTTTTATTTAGGCACTAAATGGTGCACATGGGTCGGTTTCATCATAATCACCACTGCTGCCACATGTCCAGGTTAAACCATCTGAGCCAATTGCTGGGGTTAAAGTAATGGTATTGTTGTTTAAAGCATTATCAGTAAAGGTATAAGTGATCACACCAGAAGAGTTTACTGCGACACCACCATATCTTCCTGTTTTGGTCCCGCCAGAAGTACTGAGTCCTGATAAATTGCCACCATTTGCATTGACCTGGTCGGCAACATAGTTTTTATCTGAGCCAAGAAAAGAATAGGCTTCGGCAAGCTTTGCCCGGGTGACATAATTGGTATACATCGGTACAGCAATGGCTGTTAACACCGCAATAATGGCGATCACAATCATCAACTCAATCAGTGAAAAGCCTTGTTGTTTGCCATAGTGTTTTATACTTTTCATTATCATTCTCCTATCTTAGCTGGGGGTGTGGAGGATTCAAAACTAATCCAATCAACACGTTGTATCGGATAATTAGAAATTAGTTAAATAAGGGAATATTTTCAAGTTTCTTTAATGTAAAAGCGGTATAAAGTGAAAGGATTATAGGAAAACGCGCAAATTGCTTACAAAATATACAGAAATGTCGCACAAAATATGATGATTTTTTAGTATGATGCACAATGAAAAAATGATGATGACATGATGCGCTTTCCGTTTAAGGAGGGAGGAGGAAGGAAGTGCGTATGCACCATGTCATCAAATTGGTTCACACTATACACCTTTTTTACAAAAATGGAAGCTTTTTATTCTTGTTAGAATTCAATTAAGCAAAATCTTGTTTACCTCAAGAGAAATCTATGTAAGTTCACTATAATGGAAATAGGTTGATATATTTTATGAAAATGGTGGGTCGTGCAGGATTCGAACCTGCGACCAACTGGTTAAAAGCCAGCTGCTCTACCGACTGAGCTAACGACCCAAACTGAAAACACATTATAGGGAATGTATGTTTAATTGCAAGCCAAACGAAACAAAAAAACAAAAAAACTCAGCATTTAGCATGGTTGAAGTGTTAATTGTTGTGACGGTTATTGCTGTTATTGTTGCTGTTGCTTTGCCTTTGAGTATTGGTATTCTTGGCGGAAATCGTGCCCAAAGCTATTTACACCAAATAAAAAGTGCACTTGAAATAGCACGAATTACGGCTATCTCTAAAAATATTTCAACAATTATGTGTCCAACATCAAATGGTACTGCTTGTGCAGCAGTAAGTAATGATAATTGGGCGAATAATCAAGTGATGGTTTTTACAAGCTCAGCAGGAGACCCTAGTGATGTTGATAATATAATCACGATTATTCAGGCGCCTGAAAATGGAGAGTATGTCAAATGGCAAGGTGCTTTAAATCTTGATTATATAGAGATACGTGCCAATGGTTTCTCCGCAACAAACGGGACAATGACTTATTGTGCAAAGCTTGACAGCAGTGGCCAGTTTAAAACAAACCAGGAACTTGTCATCAATCAAACAGGCCGTGTGATCATGAATTATTTGTCTACACCACAATCATGTTAAAAACTGATGTAAAAATATTATTGCTTCTAAGCATACATTTGTGGCAAAGTAAATCTTTTGGTATAGCTTAAGGTAATTGTAGGTAAACAATTAATTGAGCTTTTTGTATTACATTAATGATAGTGAGAAGAAATATGGTGTCACAAAGAATTCCAATGACAGTGGCAGGTGAAGCAGCACTAAAAGCTGAGCTTAAAGACCTAAAAAGTGTGCAACGCCCAAGGGTGATTGCTGCGATCGCGGAGGCACGTGAGCATGGTGATTTAAAAGAAAATGCCGAGTATCATGCCGCACGTGAACAACAAAGCTTTATAGAAGGACGTATTAGTGAGCTTGAAAGTAAGCTTAATAATGCACAGGTTATTGATATTGCAAACATGCAAAATACTGGCAAGGTTATATTCGGTGCAACGGTTACATTGCTAAACGTTGATACAGAGACGGAAACGGTTTATCAAATCGTGGGTGAAGATGAGGCGGATATCAAGCAAAATAAAATATCGGTAAGCTCACCTTTAGCGCGTGCACTTATTGGTAAACAAGAAGGTGATGAAGCCATGGTGAAAACGCCTGGAGGCACGGCAGATTATGAAATCATTGCAGTTGAATATAGGTAATGATTGTATCTAATTTATGAATTATTTATTACTATTATCGATTGGTGTTATTTGGGGGGCGCAATTTGTTCTTATTGATGTGTCTTTACAAGCGTATACGCCTGAGCAGTTAGCGCTTTTAAGAACGCTGTATGCGCTATTATTTTTAATGGTGTTTTGCTGGATTGTCAGACCTCAAAAATATCAAAGAAGTATAAAAGCCTGGCTGAAAGTTGCCTTGGTTGGTATATTGGAGGTCGTTTTTCCTTTTGCCTTGGTGATGTGGGGGCAACAATATGTTTCAGGTAGCATGGCAGCAATTTTAATGGGTACCATTCCCTTTTTCACCTTGATTTTGGTGATGTTAACAAAAGTCGAACGTGCCACAGGCACTAAATTTCTGGGCATGCTTGTCGGGTTTATCGGGCTTGTTATTTTATTTGCCCCAGATCTTATTGCAAGCGGTGTAACTGGTGGAATCCTGCCTAAGCTTGCGATTTTATTAGGTGCACTGTCTTTTGCTGGTGCTTTAACCGTCATTAAAAGCATGCAAGGTGAAAATGCTTTTTTATTGTCTCGAGATGCTTTTTTTATTGGCACGATTATTCTGATATTGGTGAATTTATATCAAGGAAATCTCACGGACTTACATTTTCCATTAGGCGAAAGCCTTGCCTCTTTAGTGCTTGGGATATTATGCTCTGGCGTTGTTTATGTCCTATATGTCAGTTTAATCAAACGTGCCGGTGCAGGTTTTTGCTCATTATCTAATTATTTAGTGCCACTGTTTGGCAGTCTTTTAGGTGTTTTGATTATGGGGGATCATCTGACAGCCAATATGATTTTTGCCTGTGTACTTATCCTGTTATCGATTGCCGTTGAGCCGTTGGTCGGATATGTATATAACAGGCGAAAAAAGCGGTTATTTCATGAAAGTACAAAATAATAAACCCAAAGCCATTACTGTTAGTGGTATAGTCTCCTTTTAGAAAAAATGTGCCTGTAGTATACTTAAGCCATATTATTTCTAAGCAGGTGGATGTCAGATGCCAGATTATTTAATCAAAGGTTCAACGGTTGTTAATGAAGGTAAAAGCTATATTGCTGATGTACTGGTTCAAGAAGGAAGAATTGCCAAGGTAAGCCAGCATATTACTGCCAAAGAAGGTGTTCAGGTGATTGATGCTACGGGATTGCACTTGTTTCCTGGAATGATTGATGATCAGGTACATTTTCGCGAGCCTGGATTGACACATAAGGCTGATATTGAGTCAGAATCAAAAGCCGCGGTTGCCGGCGGAATCACTTCATATATGGAAATGCCAAATTGTACCCCGCCAACCTTAACTATCGAGCGTTTAGCCGATAAAAAAGCATTAGCAGCAAGTAAATCACATGCTAACTTTGCCTTTTATCTGGGGGCGAGCAATGATAATGTTGATCAGTTAAAGCGCCTTGAGCCTAGTGATGCCTGTGGCGTGAAAATTTTTATGGGTGCCTCTACTGGGAATATGCTGGTTGATGATATTCAAACGCTTGAGCAATTTTTCCGCCAATGTCCGATTTTGATTGCGACACATTGTGAAGACACACCAATGATTACCGAGAATGAAATTAAGTTTAAACAAAAGTATGCAGAGGATATCCCATTTGATCTGCATGCGGATATTAGAAGTCGGCAGGCGTGCTTAAAGTCATCAACTTTGGCCGTTTCCTTAGCAAAAAAATATAATACTAAACTGCATGTTCTACACATCACAACCGAAGATGAATTGTCTTTGTTTGATCATCAAACACCGTTAAAGGACAAGAAAATCACGGCAGAAGTGTGTGCACATCACCTGTTTTTTTCACGTAAGGATTATCAAGACAAAGGGGCATTGATCAAGTGCAATCCTTCAATTAAGGAGGAATCAGATCGCCAGACGCTGTTAAAGGCTGTGAATAATGACACGATTGATGTTATTGCCACAGATCATGCGCCACATACCTGGGCAGAAAAACAACAAAGCTATTTCAAGGCACCATCAGGGCTGCCATTGGTGCAACATGCATTGATTTCGCTTTTGGAACATTACCATCAAGGGATATTGTCTTTAGAGACAATTGTACAAAAAACCGCGCATGCACCAGCAATTGTTTATCAGGTTGCCAAACGTGGATTTATTCGAGAAGGATTTTGGGCAGACTTAGTATTGGTCGATTTAAAAGCAAAAAATATCATTACCGATGAATCCAGCAAATATAAATGTGGTTGGACGCCTTTTGCTGGTAGTTGCTTTTCATCAAAAATCAGTAAAACATTTGTCAATGGTGAGCTTAAATACAGTGAAGGGAAGACCGTATCAGATAAACTAGGCCAGGCACTGGCATTTGAACATGATTTTTAATCAACACAAACAACAAAGGATAAGAAATGTATTTTCAAAATTTAAACGTAGATGATGCACATATTGATTTTCAAGGTATTGTTGATGGGCTTTATTATCCATTTTATATGGAAAAAGTACGACATGATTATCTAAAAGATGCTTTTGGTCTTGATATTGTTGAACAAGCAAATAAAGGGAATCTGTTTGTTTTAGCCTCTTATGAGATAAAATTTAAGCACTCTTTAAAAAAGGGCGATGCGTTAAAAGTAACATGTCAGCTAAAAGAAATTAAAGGCGTTAAGTTTATTGTATATCAGGAGATTTTAGTTGATGGAAAAGTCTGTGCACAGGCTGAGTTTATCGTTACTTGTGTTCCTAAATCAGGTGGCAGACCCTTTATTCCTGAGGAAATCAAACAAAAATCAGCACAAATAGCTGATTCTTGATTGCTTTTTACTTATCGTTTGTTGTTTGCAAATCTATTTGTCTTACTTTAGAATAAGGCAACTTCAACAGATGTGTTTTTTTCATGATACCAGCAAAGCTTATTTTACAGACCGGAGAAGTCTTTGAAGGCAAATCGCCTGATTGGGTCAAGGGCATTAATTTTGGTGAAATTGTTTTTAATACGGGAATGGTTGGTTATACCGAAGTCTTAACCGATCCTTCCTATAAAGGGCAGATTGTATGCTTCACTTATCCGATGATTGGTAACTATGGGGTTGAGGCGCAATCACACTGGGAATCTGATCGTATTCATGCCGCTGGGATTATTGTTTCAGAGCTGGCCCCCTTTTATGCAAGAAGCCAGGGTGAGCAATCTTTACAGGATTGGTGTAAAAAATATAATACCCCCATTATCGCTGATATCGACACTCGTGCATTAACAAAGGTTTTACGTCAGCACGGTGTTGTTGCCGGTGCAATCGTTGTGGGTGATCAGATGCCAACAAGCTATCCTGATATCAGTGCGCTTGATTTAGTTAAAGAAGTGACGATTGACTCACCTGTTAGTATTGGTAAAGGTCACAGAAAGATTATTGCTGTTGATTGTGGTATGAAAGCCAATATCTGGCGCTATTTGTGTGCATATTCACAATTAACTATTAAGCGTGTGCCTTATGACTATGATTATACCGGTGAGGACTATGATGGGGTGTTTATTTCAAATGGCCCAGGGGATCCAAAACGTTGCCAGATTACGGCAGATATTCTACAAAAGGCGATGCAAAAGCACCCACAAAAACCGATATTTGGGATTTGTTTAGGTGCGCAAATCATGGGGATGGCAATTGGGGCAAAAACCTATAAATTGAAATTTGGTCATCGTGCGCAAAATCATCCTTGTTTGCTTGAAGGCACCAACAGAAGTTATCTGACCTCGCAAAATCATGGCTTTGCCGTTGATGAAAAAACAATGCCAGATCAGTGGCAGGTATGGTTTAGGAATTTAAATGACCAAACCGTCCAGGGCATTAAACATGAAAGTCTGCCGTATTCGGCGGTACAGTTTCATCCAGAGGCAGGCCCAGGCCCTGTGGATACAGTGTGGTTATTTGATCGGTTTGTTGATCAAATAGCAAAAAAATCAGAAGCAGTTTGTAACATATCTTCATAGAAATTCTTTACTTTCTTCCATATAAATCTCGCTAATTTAACCAGGTATTTGTTATGATAGAATGATCATCACAATCGCTTTATTTTTTCGGTAATATAAATTTATGAGTCAAATGGATTTATCCTTTGAAGACAATGAGCAGCAGACTATTAGTGAGTTTACGCGCCAGGCATATTTAAACTATTCAATGTATGTTATTTTAGATCGCGCCTTACCACATATCGGTGATGGGTTGAAACCGGTACAGCGTCGAATCGTTTATGCGATGTCTGAGATCGGATTATCAGCACTAAGCAAGCATAAAAAATCGGCACGAACGGTTGGTGATGTCTTAGGGAAATATCATCCGCATGGCGATAGTGCGTGCTATGAAGCGATGGTTTTAATGGCGCAGAATTTCTCTTATCGCTACCCTTTGATTGATGGACAAGGCAACTGGGGCTCTCCAGATGATCCAAAATCTTTTGCGGCAATGCGTTATACCGAATCGCGCCTGTCAGCTTATGCTGAGACCTTGCTAAGTGAATTAAAGCAGGGCACGGTTGATTGGGTAGCTAACTTTGATGGCACATTGCAAGAGCCAAAGCTTTTGCCAGCACAAGTCCCCAATGTCTTATTAAATGGCAGCATGGGGATTGCCGTTGGTATGTCAACCGATATTCCCTCGCATAATTTAAATGAAGTGATTGATGGTTGTTTATATTTGTTGACGGGTAAAAATCACACCTTGGATGCGCTAATGAATCATATTCCAGGCCCTGATTACCCAGCTGGCTGTGAGATTATCACGCCATTAGAGGAGCGCAAAAGGGTTTATGAAACTGGTGCAGGCAGCTTAAAGCTTCGAGCGGTATATCAGATCCAAGAAGGCAATATTGTAATTACACGCCTGCCACATCAGGTCTCAAGTGCTAAAGTTATTGAGCAGATTGCCGGACAAATGCAGGCCAAAAAAATTCCATGGCTTTGTGATATTCGTGATGAATCTGATCATGATGAGCCGGTAAGAATTGTACTGGTACCACGTTCTAATCGAGTGGAAACTGATACACTAATGCGACACTTATTTGCCACGACCGAGCTTGAAAAAAATGTGCGAGTCAATCTTAATATGATCGGCTTAAATGGCAAACCACAGGTGAAGTCATTAATGGAGATATTATCTGAATGGTTGGCATTTCGAACACAGACAGTCACACGTCGTTTGGAGTTTCGTCTGGATAAGATTCTTGAGCGTCTGCACTTATTGGATGGTTTTTTAATTGCTTATTTAAATATTGATGAAGTCATTGCCATTATTCGCTATGAAGATGACCCCAAAGCGGTGCTTAAAAAGCGTTTTGACTTAAGTGATGCCCAGGCTGAAGCTATTTTAAATTTACGCCTGCGTAATTTGGCGAAATTAGAAGAGATTCAGATTAAAAAAGAAAAAGAAGCTTTGGAGAAAGAAAGGGATGAGATCATTTCTTGTCTTGAAAGTCCTGTTAAATTAAAGAATCTCATTAAAAAAGAGCTGCAGTTGGCGGCAAAAAAACATGGTGATGTACGCAAATCTGCTTTAGTCACAAGACCTGAAGCCAAAGCATTGAAAGAGGTTGATTTACAACCGGTCGAAAATGTCACGGTTGTGTTATCAAAACAAGGCTGGGTGCGTGTGGCAAAGGGGCATGACATTAACCCTGAAGGCTTAAGCTATAAAACAGGTGATGGCTATTTTGCTTCAACACAAGGTAAAAGTAATCAATACTGCTTTTTCTTCTCCAATAAGGGTAAGGTTTATATGCTGTTATCTGCAGATTTACCATCAGCGCGAGGCCAGGGTGAACCGATTACTGGGCATATTCGCTTAGATAGTGATGAAAAAATCACAAGCCTTTTATTTGCGAGAAATCACGATGAGATTTTAATGGCCTCAAGCATTGGGGATGCATTTATTGCCAAGGCTGAAAATATTTTCAGTAAAAATAAATCAGGCAAGCAGGTGATAAGCCTTTCTAAAGCAGGCATGATCTCACCATGGAATCTTGGTGCGGCTTTTGATGGTGTAGTGGTTGCGATTTCAAATCAAGGACGTTTACTGGCGGTTGATATAAGTGAGCTGCCACGATTAAATAAAGGTAAAGGAAACCGTTTGGTGAATTTGCCAAGTCATGTGGCAACCGGTGAGAAGTTAATATTGGTTGCCGGGGTATCTGCACAACAACATTTAATTATTTATGCTGGCAAGCGACATATGAAACTCGGCTTTGAGGATATAAAAGCCTATCAGGGTAAAAGGGCAACACGTGGAAAAATACTGCCACGGGGCTTTCAGAATGTTGATCGTATTGAAATTGGTGATTTGACTTAGTTATATGAGCCCATCCATCTAACTGTGTAAATTTTTCATAGCACTTAAATTCTGCCTTCAAATTTAATTAAAAAATGCGGCATTGCTTCACTCCAACTTCTAATTGGCATTGTCCATTTTTTTGTCATATAGTCAATTGCCAAAAACAAGGTTTTAAATACTGCATTATCATTGGGGAAAGAACGTTTGTTTTTGT
>NZ_QLIT01000241.1 GCF_003574485.1 Facilibium subflavum | reverse complement strand
ACACGCCAAAGCACTTGAACAACTACTGTTACAATATTTTAACCATACTCGTCATACTTTAGAATGCCTTTCGCACATTATTTTGGGATTATTTGTCGTGCAAAGTGTTAATCTTGCTAAAATTTCGAAGACATTTGCAACATACAGCAAACAAGCGTCCGTTTACAAGCGCATACAACGGTTTATGAAGCGACTGACATTTTCTCCACAGGCGTTATATCATATGATTTGCCAAGTGTTTGAGCTGCAAGGAAAAGTGACCTTATGTATGGATAGGACAAACTGGAAGTTTGGCAAAACCCATATTAACTATCTGGTTATCAGCATTGCCTATAAGGGTATTGCCATTCCGTTTATCTGGAAACTGTTGACCGATAAAAAACGTGGTAACTCTGATTTTAATGATCGTAAAGAACTATTTGACCAACTGTTGCGCTTCATTCCTGTCAGTGATATCGATGTAGTGCTATGTGATCGAGAATTTATTGACGCTCCGTGGATGCGTTATTTAAAAAGCCAGGGAATCTCGTTTGTTTTAAGAGCTAAAGAGAACCTTCTGTTACATAAGCGCGATCAAGCATCAACCAAATTGAAAAATGGTTTTAAATATCTATCGCCTGGTAGGCAATCTGTTTTAAAGAAAAAACACGTGGTCTTAGGCTGTGAAGTTTATCTTTGCGCAAAACGTCTTCATGATGGGAGATTACTGACTTTAGTGAGTGATCGTCCAGGTCAAGAAGCTTTGACATTGTATAAGCGCAGATGGGAGATTGAAACATTATTTGCTGCGATGAAAAAACGTGGGTTTAACTGGGAGCAGACGCACATGA
>NZ_QLIT01000240.1 GCF_003574485.1 Facilibium subflavum | reverse complement strand
GGAAGAAGCAGCACGTAGAAAGCTTGTGGAAGGCCTGGATGAAAAGTTTGTGATTAAGTGTACAGGCCTCGATCGTAATACGGTACTAAAGATCAAGAAAAACATCAAAAAATAAGCACGTATTTATATTAATGAGGCATTATGACACGATGAGCAAATAATAACCGCATCAGTAGTTTCTAACCATCACATACACAGAAAATGTAATTGGGAGTATTGAAATAACTGTGTAAATTCTTTCATAGGTTATAATGGTTAAAACGTATAATCTAAGGACGAAAGATGAAAAACAAAGAACAAAACAAAGCATTAGATCAAGCGCTTGATCTCATTGTCGAATCAGGTGCTGATTTATCCAATCTATTTAAATCAGATGGCGTATTGAAGCAATTAACCAAAGGTCTGGTTGAACGTGCTTTACAAGGTGAACTAAAGGCGCATCTTGGTTATGACAGGCATGAACGTAGCGATTCTGCTAATGCACGTAACGGCACGGCACGAAAAAGCGTAATAACAGAAGATGGCCTATTGGAAATTGATGTGCCTCGTGATCGCTCAGGTGAATTTGATCCTGTACTTGTTCCCAAGCGAAGCACGCGGATTGAAGGTTTG
>NZ_QLIT01000239.1 GCF_003574485.1 Facilibium subflavum | reverse complement strand
GGCAATAGAAAGTGGTGTTGAGAGTGTTATTAATACTCGATTTAAAAAGAAACACAAGGCGCAATGGAATCGAGAGTCTGCACACAGAGTGTTGCAGCTTAGAACCTCTTTAGCAAGCAATCAATGGGCTCAGGATTGGCAGCTAGTTAGGCAACATATTTATAAAAATGCAGCATAACAACTATATTAGGAATGCTCTCTTCAAATTCCTTCTAATATCACAAACAAAACGACCGTTTTCTTGGCGGTCTGATAATTCACATATTTCAATTCAAAATCAACAAGTAAACCCATTGCAATATTCAACACTAATTTGTATTATTCAATTTATCTTTATTGGTTAAGGAATTTTTTATCATGATGATTGGTTATGCCAGAGTGTCAAAAGCCGATGGTAGTCAGGTGTTAGATTTGCAGATTGATGCTTTAAAAAAAGCAGGCGTTGATGAAAACAGAATTTATCATGATTATGCATCTAGCAGAAAAGATTCACGCCCTGGTCTTGAATCTTGCCTTAAGGCTTTGCAACCAGGGAACACTCTCGTGGTATGGAAATTAGATAGACTTGGTCGTGACATGAAGGACTTAATTACCATGATTGATGATTTGCATGCGTCAAAGATCAATTTTAAAGTTTTAGAAGGACATGGCGCGAAAATTGATACCACAACAGCAAACGGACGCCTTATTTTTGGTATTTTTGCTTCGTTGGCTGAATATGAGCGCGAACTCATACGCGAACGAACTTACGCAGGTCTCGCTGCAGCTAGAGCAAGAGGCAGAAAAGGTGGCAGACCCACAAAAATGGATAAAGCAACGTTGAAAATGGCAATGGCAGCGATGTCCGACAGAAATGCCGTATCATCTGATATTGCAAAGCGATTGGGAATGACAACTACAACCTTATATAAATATGTAAATGGCGATGGCACGCTAAAAGCAGCTGGCGATAAAATCATGAATAAGTGAGGGTTTGTATGGCAATTTATAATAGCCTAAAAATTTTGAATCAGAACGAATTTGAGGAGCTATTTGAAATTCCAAAAATTGACCCAAAAGACCGCGAGTCATTATTTGAGATAACCTCTGAAGATACTGAGTATTTAGATAATGAAACGGAGACTCACAATAAGATAAACTATGTATTACAAGTAGGGTATTTCAGAGCAACACGAAATTTTTATGCATTTGATTTTCATCAAGTTAAAGACGATATCAACTACATCCAAAATAGATATTACCCTAATAGCTCAAAGAAACTCAAAGCAGTTAATAGAAACAAACACTATGCAACCCAACGTTTTATAATGCAGGCTTATGGATATCGTAGATATGACGCCAAGTTTGAACTTGAACTTACTAAGCAGGCAAATCGTTTATCTCAGAGGGACTTAACACCACGATTCATTTTTGATGAATTATTGCACTACTGTGAGCAATATCAGATAGTGCGGCCAAAGTATTCAACACTGCAATCAATAGTATCAAGAGCCATTACACGAGAAGAGAAGAGGCTACTTACAAAATTGGGCAACCTTTTGGATAAGGCATCTCGAGTCACTATTGATAGACTTATTTCCAACGAAAAAACAATTTCTGATCTTACTCTACTTAAAAAAGATCCCAAGGGTTTAACTACTAGCGAGATGGAAAAAGAACTAGCAAAACAAAATAACATTTTGATGGTCTTTGAGAAGTCAAAGCATATGATTCCTGAGTTAGGGATATCAAGACAGAATTTACAATATTACTCTGAGTTGTGTGATTACTATGACTCATATCGCGTACGCGCATTTAGCAAGAAAAAGGCTAGATTATTAATGCTTTGCTTAATTTGGCAAAGGTTCACCAAGATCAATGATCACCTGATCGACTATTTTATTTATAAAACTAACTGGTATGAAACTGAAGCATCAACAGAAGCAAGAAACTGTGTTTATGAGGCTAAGCTAAAAGCTAGTAGAGATAAGATAATTGCAAGCAAAATGCTTAAAATTGTTCATGATGACAAAATTGCACCTGAGGAGATTAGACCGAACTGTTATGAAATTGTTAGCGAAGACAAATTTACCGACTTCACTGATAAACTTGCTAAACCAGACCTTGATGAAGAAGGGTATGTATGGCGCTATTATGCTCGTGAAAATGCTGCTATAAAGCGCAACTTACGCAATATCGCATTGAGTTTATGTATTGATTTTAATAATGAGACAGCATTAAAGGACGGTCTAGAATATGCCAAAGCATATTGGCAATCATCAGATAAGACAAAAGACCCAGTTGCTAAAGGTGTGCCAATTCAATTTATTCCCAAATCAAAACGCAAGTACATTTTTTATAAAAAGGCAGTCAAAACCTCACCTAAATCTAAAAGAACGAAAAACTTGAGCTACATTGATATTAAACGCTATGAAATGGCACTCTATCAAGCTTTATCAACAGCGATATCTGCTGGAAATATTTTTATTTCAGATAGTGTTGGTTATCGCAGCTTGGAAGCTGAACTAATTGCTAATCATATATGGGGAAAAGACAAAAAGACGATCTTAACATCGCTAGCTGATTGTATAAATACTAAACCAATAAATGAAATACTCATTGAGTTAAAAGATACACTCAATGAATTATATAAAGGTGTTAATCAACGCATTCAGTCTGGTGCAAATAAGCATATTAAAATCAACGTAGACAAAGACAATATTATTACCTGGAAATTGCCCTACAAAAAAGAAGCTGATGCAGCTGATAATCCGTACTATGAAAAATTCAAAACCATTGGTATTGCTGACGTTATTGACTTCACCGCTAACAAGACTAATTTCTATGATAGCTTAACCCACCTTGTGAGCAAGGGTGCCAAATCAAAGGCTAAGCCTGAGCATATTAAAGCTTATCTTGTATCACAAGGTGAAGCCATAGGACATAAGAAAACAGCAGAGTCATCTGATGTCAGTTATCAAAATCTCATTGATATGGAGGGTAAATTTATCCGAGTGGATTCCTTGGTTGAAGCAGGTGATATTATCATAGATGCCATTTCCGATTTACCCATATTTAAATACTACAATCTCTCTGATTATGGTATTCATGCGAGTCTAGATGGGCAAAAGCTCGAGACCAAATATCAAACCGTGTTATCCCGGTATTCCACAAAGTATTTTGGTTATGGTAAAGGTGTTGTTTCTTATAGTTTAATTGCGAATCATCTACCTGTAAGCACCAAGATCATTGGCGCCAATGAACATGAGAGCCATTATGTTTTAGATATCATCTACAATAACAACAGCGATTTAAAAATCAAAGCCGTCTCAGGTGATATGCATTCAGTAAATCGAGTTAATTTTGCGTTATTGTATTTATTTGGCTATGACTTTATGCCAAAAATTACACAGATGCACTTAAAAACAGAACAATCATTGGTTGCTTTCAAAGGTATGAAAAGCTTTAAAAATGACATAATCAAACCCGCCAACATTGTTGATGAAGAGTTAATCACGAGTGAATGGGATGAAATCCAACGAATTTTGGCATCTATTGCGCGCAAAGATGTGTCACAAAGTACAATTATAAAAAAATTATCATCATACTCTCGAAAAAACAAGACACTCAAAGCACTCATTGAATTTGATAGAATCATTATGAGCATTTACATGCTCAGATATATCGATGATCTTCAGTTAAGAAGAAACGTGCATCGGGCATTAAATCGTGGTGAAGCTTTTCATCAAATACGATCTGCGTTATTTCAGGTCAATGGCAAAAAAATCCTTGGTAAATCTGAAAATGCGATTGAAATTAGAAATCAATGCAATCGAGTATGATCTTGCTGATT
>NZ_QLIT01000238.1 GCF_003574485.1 Facilibium subflavum | reverse complement strand
CCTGAGCAAAAATATCTTTCTTCAAACCTGTGGATAACTTTGAAAAGTGTCAAAGTCGGGGGGTATGCCAAACCTAATAGAATCGTGAAAAAAATTGTTGCAACCACGGCCTGGTATGTATTTTTTAAAAACATGCTCTCTCCTTACACAAGATGCATCGCTGTGATAATCATATCGATTAATTTAATGCCTATAAATGGGACTAAAATGCCGCCAAAACCATATATTAAAAGATTGCGCTTAAGTAGTGTCTGCGCGGATACCGCAATATTTTTAACACCCAATAATGCCATAGGAATCAAAAATATAATAATAATTGCATTAAAAATCACCGCCGATAAAATGGCACTTAAAGGTGAATGAAGCCCCATGATGTTTAATGCGTTAAGCGCAGGGAAACTTGTAACAAACAGTGCTGGAATAATTGCAAAGTACTTTGCAATATCATTTGTGATACTAAATGTTGTTAAAGCACCCCGTGTTATTAGAATTTGTTTTCCAATTTTAATAATCTCAATAAGCTTTTTAGGGTCAGAGTCAAGATCCACCATATTACCTGCCTCTCTTGCTGCTGAAGTCCCACTTGCCATGGCAACACCAACATCAGCCTGTGCTAAAGCAGGTGCATCATTTGTCCCATCACCACACATGGCAACGGTTTTGCCTTCTTTTTGTACCTGATGAATATAATCCAATTTATCCTTTGGTGAGGCTTGGGCAATAAAATCATCGATACCTGCCTCTGCAGCAATTGCAGCAGCTGTCAAAGGGTTATCTCCTGTGATCATCACGGTTTTCACCCCCATATTCCTTAGCTGACTAAACTGTTCTTTTATACCTGGCTTAATGATATCTTTAAGATGAATTACTCCTAAAAGTTGACCATTTTGACACACAGCCAATGGTGTGCCCCCTTGCTCGGAAATTCGCTCCGTTATCAATTTAAAGGTTCTATCTACATCAAAAGGCAATTGCACAGACAAATGTGTTTCAATTGCACTGATAGCGCCTTTTTTAATCGTAACGCCCTGGTATTCAATACCACTTATCCGCGTATAAGCTGAAAAAGGAATTAACGAAGCCTCGTGCAGATTGATTTCATTTGCATCAAATCCAAACTGCTGTTCAGCAAGATTGACGATTGATTTTCCCTCGGGGGTTTCATCAGCAAGCGATGACAACCATGCGGCATAGGCTAAATCTTTATTTGAAGCACCTTCAATATGGAGAAATGCGCTGGCATAACGACTACCCAAGGTAATAGTCCCTGTTTTATCCAAAAGCAGTACATCAATATTCCCAGACGCCTCAACAGCTCGTCCAGACAATGCAACGATATTTGCCTTTAATAAGCGATCCATACCTGATATTCCAATGGCAGATAAAAGACCTGCAATTGTCGTTGGAATCAAGGTAACAAAAAGGGCAATCAAGATGACGACCGATAAAATAACGTGATGAAATAGCGCCATTCCATAAAGCGCACAAACCGCTACAATAAATATTAAGGTTAGGCCTGATAATAAAATGGTTAATGCAATTTCATTCGGGGTTTTCAAGCGTTTGGCATTTTCAACCAGATTAATCATCTTATCTAAAAAAATCTCCCCTGGTTTTGATGTCACCTTCACTTTAATTTCATCTGAAATAACTTTTGTGCCAGCTGTTACAGCTGAACTATCAGCGCCTGATTCTCTAATCACAGGTTGCGATTCACCTGTAATTGCAGATTCATCAATCGTTGCCATGCCTTCTATAACATCGCCATCAGCAGGAATAAAATCACCACTTTGTACCAACACGATATCACCAAGTCTTAACTGCTCTGCAGCAACCTTCTCAAATACACTTGATTGGGGTTCTAAAAGCCGTTTGGCAAACAATTGGGACTTCGTTGCCTTTAAGCTTTCAGCTTGTGCTTTTCCTTTACCTTCAGCAAGACTTTCGGCAAAATTGGCAAACAAAATCGTAAACCATAACCAGATCACAATTTGTAACGTAAATCCAATGGCTTGGCCAGTAAATAAATCCATTAACAGGTAAAGTGTGCACAGCAGAGTAACAACCTCTACACAAAACATAACAGGGTTGCCTAACATACACTTTGGATGACATTTAATAAATGCCTGCTTTATTGCTGGGAAGATTAACTGCTTTGAAAAAACAGAGACTGAATTTTGTTTTGACATAAAAGACTCCTAAAAAACCTGACTAATTGTCAAATGATCTAAAACTGGTCCAAGCGATAACGCTGGGAAAATCGTTAACCCACCAATAATTAAAATCGTGAACAATAGCAATACACCAAACAAGAAGCTGGTCGTTGATAAACCGGTATAGGTACTGTCTCCTGACACTTGATTTTTTATAACCAATTTGCCAGCTAAAACCACAACCGCACCAAGGGTAACAAATCGTCCTAGAAGCATTGCAATACCTGTTGTGATATTTAAAAATGGGGTGTTGGCATTTAAACCTGCAAAAGCACTGCCATTATTATTTGCTGCAGAAGTGTAGGCATACAAAATCTCGCTAAACCCATGTGCGCCACTGTTACTTAAGCTTTCGTATATACCAGGCAAAGTACAAGCAATGCCAGTAAAAATTAATACGCAAAACGGTGAAATCAATAAGGCTACCATAACCCACTTCATCTCAGCTCCTTGAATACGTTTCCCAAGAAAACTTGGAATGCGGCCAATCATAAGTGAAGCAATAAATACCGCCAAAATCATAAACATTAAAAATCCATAAAGACCGGCACCGACACCACCAATAATGACCTCACCTAATGCCATATTCAAAAGCGCAATACCACCACCAATAGGTGTATAGCTATCAACAACGCTATTAATACCACCATCTGAAGCCGTAGTTGAAACTGTATTGTACAATGTAGAATGGCAAATACCAAAACGCATTTCTTTACCTTCCATGTTGGATAGATGATGCGTTTGACCATAGATATCAGACAAATCAGGATACATGTGCGGCTTTATTGTATAAAGCTCAGCAGTTGTCATCACACTCAATGAAATTAAAAACAAAACACCCATCACAATCAAAATAAACCAGCCTTGACGGGTATTTTTCACCCATTTTCCAAAGGTGTAAGTTAATGCTGCAGCAATAGCAAAAATAGACATTGCCTGAATAAAATTGGTGATAATGCTTGGGTTTTCATAAGGATGAGCGGAGTTTGCGTTAAAAAATCCACCACCATTGGTACCTAATGACTTAATCGCCTCTTGTGAGGCAATCGGACCTTGCGGAATAATTTGCTCGCCCCCTGCCAACGTATGCGCATGAACATAAGCCATTAAGTTTTGTGGCACACCTTGAAAAATATAGATTAACGTAATTACAATACAAAGTGGCAATAAAAGCCAAAAAACTGCCCTACCTAAATCATGCCAGAAGTTACCAATCGTTTTTTCTTCAAAGCGTGCAATACCACGGATCAATGCAATACAAACTGAAATACCAACAGCAGCTGACACAAAATTTTGCACAGATAACCCCACCATTTGCGCGAAATAGCTAACCGAGGTTTCTCCAGAATAACTTTGCCAGTTGGTGTTTGTTACAAAGCTTATTGCAGTATTAAATGCCTGATCCCAACTCATACTACCAATATTGGCAGGATTAAATGGCAAATAGGCTTGCAACCTTAAAATAGCAAATAAAAACAAGAAACACATCAGAGAAAACAATAGCACACTGATCAAATAAGCCATGGCTGTTTGTTCTTTTTTAAGATTGATGCCAAGCACTTTTTTATATAGATTTTCCAGTGGTTGTGCAAACCAATCCAAGCATGTCTTATTGCCCTGGTAAACATTAAAAATATAATTACCAAGCGGTTTGGTTAATAGTATAATAACGGCAACAAAGCCAATAAATAGTAAATAATTTTGATACATAAAGCACCTCTAAAATTTTTCTGGCATGGCCATTACAGCGGCCATATAAATGGCTAATGCCACCATAATCAAACCTGAAAAAATCGTCATGTAAACCCCTTATTTGTGTTTGTTATGATTTGGGCTATTGTATCGGCAGCAATGATAAAAATTCGATATGACTTTTTACAAAAGAAATAAAAAAAGTATAAAATAATGGTTAAGCGTCAATCAAAACGGGAAAAATATTGAGCACCTTCTATACTTCTGATACACATTTTGGTCATACGCGCATTATTGAGCTGTGTAATCGGCCTTTTAGCGATGTTGATACCATGAATAATACATTGATTGAAAACTGGAACCATATGGTTAAGCCTAATGATACCGTATTTCATTTAGGTGATGTTGCTTTGGGCACAATTGCCGACACATTACCACTAATCAAACAGCTTAATGGCTATAAAATATTACTTCCAGGAAATCATGATCGTATTTCAATGCATTTTAAGCAAACTCACCGTGAGCGCTTTATGCCTGAATATAAGAAATATTTTGATGAAATCTGGGATGAAAACGGGGTTGTTCGACAGATTCAGTTAGATAATGGTCATTATATTGATGTGCTACTGTGTCATTATCCTTATTCAGGGGATTCTTATGATCCAACTCGTTTTATCGACTCCCGACCCAAAGACAAAGGACTACCACTTATTCATGGACATGTACACAACCAATGGACAGTACATAATCGGCAGTTTAATGTTGGTGTAGATGTCCATGAGTTTATGCCCGTGAATGAAAGTGATATTATTCAGTGGCTATCAACACTTGGCTAAAAGGTCACTTTGCCATTGTCTGACCCAATCATATGGATGGTGCGTTTGTAAAAAATGCAGCACCTGCGTGTGATAATACATCTGTAAGAAGCTATCTAACGTTTGTCTTCCTGGAATGTCTAAAATATAACGAATATTATCAATTGCCTTTTCAACTGTGCGTGGGGAACGCCCAAGTAAATCAGCAATATCAGCTGCTGTTAGCCCAAGGCAAAGCGGCTTTATATAGTCAACACATCGGCTTGTCAGATGGTAATGCTGTTGTAGCTTTTGAAATGGATCGAAATTTGTCCTTACCTCTGAATAACAATTATTTTGCTGGAAATAAAGCGCATCTTTATTAATGATACGCTTCATTTTATACCGCCTTTCCCGAAATTGCTTATAAAAAAAAAGTGTCACATCAAATAACTGAGAAAAGAGCATTGGATAATCTAATTCTTCATCATTTAGCCCAACAAGGAAACAATGACTGTCTTTACACACACCCAGATCATACTCTAATACAATGATGTTTTTCGCCCCATATTTACTGATCATTGATTGGTAAATTTTTTTCATCTCACAGGTATACCCTGTCATACGATTATAAATAGGCTGAGTAATGCATGGGGTTGCTACTAAATCCTGACGCCATAATTGATGCTCAGAATAATACTTAATCAACATAGGCTTAGTACTGATACTGGAAAAAGAAAAATCTTTCCACAAGCGTACAAAAGTGTAATTTTTTACCTGAAAATCCTCTGAAATCAACTGTATAAGATCATTAACCGGCTGTGTATAAGTAATGCAATTTTCGCAGATCCTTACAAATTCAGCACTCTTAAAAAAGTACTCAAGCATTTTTGTGGATAGAATCAAATCTGTATTCGTATATTAATGAATCTTGTACATAGCAGTATAGCTTACTTACATGCCCGTGCACAGTATTTCTGTATCACATGGAAAACGCCAGCTTAATAATTTGAACCTGGCGTAGCTAGTGTAGCGTCCGGTTTTCTTTATACATCATATCATATGAAAAGCTATTATGTTTTCCCAACTCCTCATCAATAAATTCACACCAGTTTAATAAATCATCGATCTCCCCTTGGACAGCAACAAAGGATTCATATTGCTCCAGGAAATGATTTAGTGCATGCTCAATATCACATTGATGCTCTTTACTATATAAATATAACTGATATATAAGCTCCATTTTTTTATAAAATTCATCAAGTGTCAACGCGGTAAATGCCTGATGCTGCTGCCCTTCATAACTAATGTTAACACCATAAAGTACGACTTCGTTATCTTGATTGACATAGCATTGTACCTGAGAGTTGTAATTGAAATGTGCCAAAGCAAATTCAAAATATTGGCAGCAACTATCAAAAATTACCCGTTCTTTTTTATTGAAGACTTGACTTGCTGAGGCCATGGCATCCTCCTTGCTGTGAGTGAATGATCTACTATATTAAGTATAGCAGCGAACAAGCTTATACAAGCAATTTTTCTGATTTCTTTTTTGAGATGCTTAATTTCTCACAGAAGAATTCCTAGCCGCTAGACCAGAGAAAAATGAAAATGCTATTTGACAGTTCTTATTTTTGATGCAAAATAACGACTTAAGGCATAATCGCTGTAGAGACTAAAATGAACAAACACAAAATAACTGCATGGACTGATGTGATTATAGCTGCCATTTTCTTTTTCTATTGGTTTATCCAGTTATCTTTAAGTAATATGCTAATTAAAGAACCAAACAACTATCACCATCCTCATAAAATTACTGGAGAAAAATATGCAACTTAATTTAAAGGAGCTGATGGAATATCAAAATGAGTTCGATAAGGACAATACAGAAATTACATCAGGATTTAAAATGGTTCGACATACGACTTTACACCTAGCCAAATTGCTTGGAAAA
Source organism: Facilibium subflavum (assembly GCF_003574485.1). Taxonomy (GTDB): domain Bacteria; phylum Pseudomonadota; class Gammaproteobacteria; order Francisellales; family Francisellaceae; genus Facilibium; species Facilibium subflavum. The sequence continues at coordinate 1,960 of NZ_QLIT01000238.1, read as the reverse complement.
ATCTCAGAATATTGTGAGACAAGAGAGCATACTGACAAATTAAAATATAGTGACCCAGCCAAAGTTAAAGATGAAGTTATTCCTGACCTATTAGTATATGCATTGCAGCTTTCAAGAGAATTTGACGTTGATTTGACAGAGGCCTACCTAAAAAGGCTAAAAGTGAATCAAGGCAAAGTTAATTTTAAATCGACTGGTTCTTTTTGATTGCATAAATATCACCATGGTATGTGATATGTGATCTTTGATCTAAAAAGCCAATTTGTATCATCTTACTTAAAGCACTCAGAACGATTTTCTTAAAATTCCCTTTATCTTTATAGCCAGTTTTTGATCTATACAAAAGTTCTTGAATATTCATTACCGGTATGTGATCGAATGTAGACCAATAGCTATGGAGCCATCGACAAAATCCTCTTGGAAGGCTTTGTCGCTGCGCATAATTATATTGATAATTAGGAGTCTCATTAAAAAAATCAATCCATTTCTCATCCAATTTCGCGATAAATTTTCTCCTATCATTATCATAATCAAAGAATTTCAGCGATTTTCCTTCAAAGCTTTTCCCATTAAAATCTATACAGTAAACCGTATTATAATTTTTTATTAAACTTTTAAAAACCATATCTCTATCGTTCTTGCCATAATTTTTTCTGCGCATTTCTCGAAAAAAATCAGAAAGCGAGAACTCAAAAACATTTTGCTCTACTGAATACTTTAAAGCCATTTTTTTGAAAACTATCGTACATTCACGATCAAATTGGGTCAAATATGCCCCAGAATATGACAGGTGAAAAGCGTCAAACTCTGAAGAGGCTACCAAATTATTAACTTTTCTGCCATACAAGCTTTTAGAAATACCAAATAACGTACTTCTGAGGAAAAAAATCGAACTGCTATCTATCTGGTCCCACATATACAAACTTAAGGCACATAATTATTAGGATTATCGTACTAAATCAAGGAGAGAAGCACAAGTTTAGCTTTTCTAACTTAAATTTATGGCTTTATATGTTAATCTACTTCATAAATTGGTAACAAAATTATAATACACCTTAAGATTTTCACAGTGGGGGCTGAAGTACAGTATCAGTATCATGGCGATATGATACTGATACTGTTTTAAAAAATTTGCGGGAGCGCAAGGGATGCATCCAGTGCTACTTTTGACTTAAGCAGCACTGGCTCTGCATAAAAAATGGGAACATTTAAACACCTTGTAATATATAGCCTCTTCAAAAGTTAAAATAACATACAGCTTAAACTTCAAGAAAGCTATACCACACTTACTACCTTTTTCGCTGATATTTGCTGGTTAAGTGAATACATTTTATCGCTTAAAAGGTCAATCACTTGCATTATTTCTGGTGAGCGCAGGTTTCTAGGATGTGCAAAATCTACTTTATGTTCATAGTGAACACGCCCTGGATGGCTGTCAAAGATAACCACTCGATCTGCTAACAATATGGCCTCTTCAACACTATGGGTCACCAACACCATCGACTTTGTACTTATTTGTTTATTTAACCACAGCTGCAAAATATCTTCTCTTAAATGCTTTGCTGTTGCAATATCAAGTGATGAAAAAGGTTCATCAAAAAACAAAATCTCCGGCTCGATCATAAGTGCTCTGGCAAAGCCCACACGCTGCTTCATCCCGCCTGATAACTCATTAACATAAGCATGCTCAAAGCCCTCAAGTCCCATCTTCTTAATTAAACTTGATGCTTTTTGTTGGCTATGTTTTCGTGAAACCCCTTGTGCATCACTGCCAAATAAAACATTCTCCTTAACATTAAGCCAAGGCAGAAGTGCGAAATTTTGAAATACCATGCCCATATCATCTAAAGGCTCCCGACTTTGACACTTTTGAATGTGAAAGCCTTATTTTATAAGGATTCCTTCAAAACCCAGGGCACTACATTGAGTTATCCACAATAACAAAAGGTGTGCTTGCTAA
>NZ_QLIT01000237.1 GCF_003574485.1 Facilibium subflavum | reverse complement strand
AAATGGAAAAGGTACTAGGAGACTATGGGCAAATTCAGTCAGAAGTTTTTAAAATCATGATAGATGAGTTTGGTTATGGCATACACGATAAAAAGCATAATACACTTTTTAAAATTTTAATGAAAAATATAGGTCTGTTAGACCAAAGCCACAGCTATTGGCAGTTTTATCTTACGTCAACATTATTGGCAAATAACTACTTTCACTCCATTACTAGGGATTCAAGCAAGGTTTTTGAATACTTTGGGGCGATTACGTATGCTGAAAATGCGTTTTCTCCATATTGTAAAAATGTAGCAAATTTAATTAATACCATATTGGGTAAAGAGATAATGCCACTGTATTACATGGAACATGCACACATAGACATTCATCACGGGAAAATGGCTTATGATAACATAGTGATGCGCGCTATTGATTTATATGGAGAAGGCGTTATTGCACATATTGTAAGAGGGATAGAAAGTGCGATATATTTGCAGAAACTGGCTGAAGAAGACTTGTGTGCTCAACTTGACTGGATGAGCAAAAAAGATATCTATAAACAGATCGGTATGGGCATTAAAGAGCGCGTTTTGCAGGATGAAAATAATTTAAAAGTTAATTATCTTATAGAGCCAAGAGGCGAGTTATCTGTGACTCACGTGCATGATGGTGATGAGTTATGTGTTGTTAACAAAGGTTGCCTACGATTTATCAGTGGGCCAACAAATAGTTATGTAGATTTAAATGAAGGAGATGCGGTGGTTATTCGAAAAAACAGGCTGCATGGTGCAGTTGTGTTGTCTGAAACATGCCACTACAACATATGGGAAGCGCACAAAATAACTTCCCGACCCCAAGTTAAACATTAGTCACCAAAACCGCAACAATAAAATCAATTACCCGCTTAAGAAAATAAACTTTTTTGCTGTCAGAACTTTACAGACCAGATGTGGCCGTTATTCTTATGCTTTT
>NZ_QLIT01000236.1 GCF_003574485.1 Facilibium subflavum | reverse complement strand
CCTGCGTGAATGAATTTGGTACGCCATTTGGAAAATGATGCTTTGGATACTTCCTGTTCCTGGCAGAATTTATCCTGTGTTAGCCCTGAGACTTCCCAATCCCTAATAATTGATAGCCACTTGATTTGCGTTTCTGTCATCGTCTGTGCTCCATATTTGTGAATAAACAACAACAGTATGATTAAGAACAAACGCCTTTACTAGATGGGGTTTATGGAGCGGTTACTAACAACCGTATTACAGCCAACATCTGTTGAAATGGCCAAATACCCATTTAGAGCAGCTGAAGTTAAAGTTGCGAACATCCCAGGGAAAGCTGGTTGGTATAAATGTAATATTACCGTTTTACCACATATACAATTTGAAGGCATGGATACCACCTTAAAAATTGATACACGCTTAGATCCAGGCCTATTTGCCGCAAGCGGTGATTAAATTTCATAACACCATGGGGGAGTTATTTTATAACCATATGCTGATAGCCAGCATATAACAGTATATCAGTTAAAAAAGGAGTATTTAATATGTCGAGCATTGAACCTAAAGTGCCAAGATCTGTTGTCTTAGATGCAAAACCACTAAGCTTTCGCCTGGGTGAAGCAGATTTTGCAGGCAGCCATTCTCGTCCTCGTGTTTTTTTTGATTCGTTGACGATTTTAGGCAAAGATGTAGGTAAATATTTATTTGCGATTGATGGCGGGCAGGATTTAAATGAAGTCACCTCACCAACAGCAGCAGCTAACCTGATTGAGTTTCACTTATCAGGGCCTCAGATGAAAGCCAACCTTGAAATTACAGTTGGATTACCGCTTAGTCCTTCACTAAAAGAAGAACTTGATTCTCTGATCTCATCAGTAAAAAAATCTGAGGCTCAAGATGTCACGATCAAATTTGGTGCAACAAACCAAAAACAGGAATATAAGAATGATGACCAGTGGGGAAAAATCGTTGATTTATCAGAGCTTGTTGTTTGCCCAATAGAAAACACCGGATTTAATATTGATATGCAACAATATGGCTTCTTGGGTGGTTCAACGGCATCAGCGGATTATTATATTCTTACGATTACCGGCATTATGATTGATAAAGCCAACTTTAGTAAGGCTGCACTTGATGTTGAACACAGCAACAGTACAGACAAAGGACAATATGGCCTATTAAGTATTGATGAATCTGCTGCAAGCGCTGCTTAATAACTTTTAATAACATAAAAAGAGGGGTTTTATGTACCATAGAATACACTGGCAGGATGGGTCGCTTTTAACAGCAAAACACTTTGACCAGCAAGATACAATGCATTTGGCAAGCTTATCACACAGCCTGTCACTTCCTTATCAAATGGACTATGGCATCATAAAACTCCCTCTATCGGAAGAGCTTTTAAAACTTGGCGCTATCAAAATCACTGAGCTTATTTTATATACTAAAGAAAAAAGACGTATACAGCTACAGCAGGATAAAACGTTGTTAACGTTTAATATGGATGAAAAAGAAACGCCACAAACAAAAGTTTCTATCTATCTTAACCTTATTGAACAACACCAGGATAATCACGAACTCCCCTTTTTAGCACTGACACCATATTTAAGCGATCATGTTGATCCAGGCAGTATTGATAGCATTAAACTGTTTGAAGTTGTCAATGACGATAATGAATGGAAACTTGACCATTACACTGCGCCTTTAATCAGCTGCGATAGTGTCACGTTCCATCACACATTACAGACCATGAGCATGCTTCTAACCTCTATCCAGCATTACATTGAAAGACAACAGCACAATGCCAATCTTTATTATTTACTGCAGACAAAAATGCATGAGTGTGCCAGAATTTTGCAGGTTATTGAATCAAAACCCATTCATATTCACCCTTATGAACTTTTTAATGATTTTGAATCACTTTATTTTTTAATTTTGCTTGCAGAAAAACAAGATATTACAACACACAGTTATCACTTTAACCAGCCAAATAAAAGTTTCCATGCACTCATCGATGCATTCTATCACATATTAAAACGCCCCGTAAAACAACAGTTTATCACATTAAAACCTGAAGATGGCAGCTATATTGCAAACGCATTGGACAGCAGTTTCCTTAATGCTTCTGAGTATTATCTTATCATCCGTAAAAAAACACCTGACATATTGCCTGATTTAAATATAAAACACTTAAAGCTTAGCAGTATTGAAAGAAATACACATTTAACGCAAATGTCATTATCTGGCGTTTCATTAGAGCTTTTACCACATAATGGTATTCACCAACTCTATGATCCGCTTATTTATAAAACATACCGTTTGTTGCCTGGCGTGGAACTTGACTTTATTCTACAGGAAAAAAATATCATGTTTAATCGCATTGCCAACAGTGAACACTATCAGTTTTTTATTTACTATCGTTAAGCGCTTTTAGTACCATGCAGACTGAAAAGACTATTGATGAATTTTACCGATTCTGGCAAAAGCTTGATAAGCATTTGAATCTTGCTGACATACTAGCACTTATTCATACTCACGGAATTGATGCAAGGCAAGTCAAATTTATTCCTGTATTCACCTTTTTACCACAAAACAGGCTCCTTGCTTATTTAAAACCATCAAATAACAAGATACTCATAGGCATCCATATCAGTAAGCTGCCGGTTTTTGTACAACTGCTGCACTATTATGTGCAGGTAGAAAAAAATGAACAACACCAGTTGATGGACATACTTTCAAAATCATCCAGTGAGTTCTTACACAGTTATTTCTATGGTCTTTATCCAACATTAAACCAGCAGTATAAAAATTTTTATTATTTTGGACAGGCGCTTTATGGTGGGCATGACAGCGTTTATTACTCTATTGATATTCTGGTTCAATCGATTAAAAAGCAGTTTTGTGACTATATCTGTTTGTTTTCTTTGCAACAAGGTGATGTCACCATGAAGCCAAAACAAAGTATTCTAGGGAAAAGCAGCTATTTAAATAATACCTATTTAAAGGGCGCAACGAAACAACAAAAAAGCATTCTTATCATTACCGTACTGGTTGACAACCCGACAGAAAGATTATCAAAAGAGATAAAAAACACCATCTATGCAAATGCTTACTACCGGTATTTTACTTACCTACCTATTCAACTGATTATCCAAAAAAACACAGCAGAAATCACAGGATTTCTTGCAACACGAGCACTAAGCAAAATCAGGACAAAGGGTCAAATTATCAGTTCCCTGTAGTCTTTTCACCTTGCGCCATATCAGCACTATCCCAGATTGACTCAATATCTTCTAAGATTTGATCAAGATCCTCATCAACCCCATGTGCTACATTGCTATCAACCGTATTATCTTCTTCAGGAAACTGAAGTTCATGATCATCTGGCAGGCTTTCTACATCTGCCAATAATTGCCTGTTTTGGTTTTCAACACTTTCATCCAGGCTTCCTTCGGTGAACTGCTCAGCATTATACTTATTTTCAACCATCACAGGCATATCTTGCAAAAACCGCATATCATCAACTTCATACATTTTTTGCGCAATATGCCATTGCAAGGAGTTTGCATGCACATCAATATACTCATAGATCTTTCGAATATTCGGCCCTAATGTCTTATACAAAGGAAAAAACAGTCCTGGGAAATATTTTTTAGGATCGAATTCCAACAATTTTCCTTGTATATCCTGGTATACAATGGAAGCTTCAAACAGTCGCTTTTGCTTGACCAAGTTCTGAAAAATTGCAATTTTCTTGATCAGGCGATACCAATCAGCTGACGCAAATTGATCGACCCACTGTGTATTGTTCTTATCTTGTGTTTGATCGCGCTTTTCTTTTTTTGTACTGTCATCAGATGTATTTTTTTCTGATGGTTTATCACTTTGATCCTCTGAACTTAGGCGATCGATAAATCGCTCAAGCTTGTGCAATGTCTTATTTAAATTAATGACTGTCTGCTGTGACTCAATATCCAGCTGCCCAAGTCCTGCACTATAAGATAAGAAATCCTGCACTGCTGCCAATAAACTTTTAACATCAAATGGCTTCGTTGTTTTTATTTTCCCATCAACATGCATCTCCAACATATGACAAAAAGCATCAATACCCTTTATCAGCGTTGCTTCAAAATTTTCTATTGGTGATAATTCAGCTTGGTGCTGCTTTAGCAAATCAAAACATACATTAATTTTAGTTTGAAGTGTTTCAAGATTTTCCTGATATAAATAGATATCCGTAGCAAATGCAATATATAGAATATAAACATCCAGTGTGTTTGTTTGCTCAATATAGTGCTGTATTGCTTGCTGGCACTGTGTATAGTCTCCTTCTTGATGTGCTTTAATAATTACGCTCATCAGCATCGGATTAACACGGGTATGACGCTGTAATTCATCGACGCCTTGCAAATAAGCCAGAATAGACATAATAAAATTTTTCCTTATTTTATTGTAAATTTAGCTGATTAGATAAGTGAAAAAAGGCACAAAAACACTCGCAATAATAATACCGGCAAAAGTTGTTTTCACTTTGCGATTATTTTTCTGTCCAAATCTCACCCTTGGTTCAGGAAGATAAGGCGCCGATACTTTATTATTCACGTCTGATAAAATTTCTTTTAAGCTTGTGATATATTTTTGACGCTCAATGTGGTTAGGGTTTTGATAATACTTGCCTAAAAATGCGCCCTGCAGAACAATTAAAAGCACTTCATAACAGAGTTTTGGATAAATTTTATTAGAAAGTATTTCATCTAAAATTTCAAACACATATTCGCCACCATCAGAGCGTTGGAAAAACTCAACTTGAAGATCCTGCCACTTAAACTTATATTGTGCCTCGTTCAGAATCAGTTTACATTTTTCATCAATATTAGAAATGATAGGAAACAGAATAAAACTGGTTATTTTATTTCCATACTCACCAGCAAGCTCATTCTGCACAAATAACAATTGCGCGCGAAGGGAAGAGCGAAACTCCACTATAAAGCCTTCTCTTTGCTCAAAAGAATGCTGTAATAGATTTTCCTTAAACGCTTTTGTGACAAGAACAAATTTTGTTAATTCACTAAATATCCGTAGTTCACTTGACATCTTTATATATCCCTTTTCCCGTTAAATGACTTGACGGCACATGGTTAACTAACCATACCACGTAAAATTTGAATACCCATTGTTACGGTGTTTCAGACCGCTTACATCGCAACAAAAAAATGTCTGTTTTTAAGCTTTTTGTTGGATAAAATTATCGCACTTTAATGTCGATTATGTCAAATAAAAACAAGACTATAGATCAAGTTTTTTATAAAAATAAATCGTATAGGTTACGTATTTTTTAGAAAAAATTAACACGATTGCTATAGTCAAGCCATATCCTTTTATTCTAAACTATAGATTACCCAAATACTTATGCATGCTCGTTAGGAAAAAATGCATATATGAATAATAAAAAGAAGGAGTTTTTATGAATCGACCAAAAAGAGTCTATGCCGCCATCTGGATGCTTTATGCCACAAGTATACTAGGGCTATTAGATTTATTAACCTCATCAACACTTATGCCGATTGCACCTCACATGATCTGGGTTGATGCGATTGCTTATTTTGTGCTAATCATCGTTGCATTCTTAATAAGCCTTGGTAGCAATATGGCAAAAATTCTTTATATCGCTCTTGCTGTTATTTGGTATATCTTGTTGATTTTTTACTTATCACATATTAAAAATCATCCGCTTAATGCAGGGCTTGTATTTATTGAGGTTGTGTTGATCATTGCGGCGATGTTTATTTTATACCAACCAAAAGCGGTTAGATGGTTCCACAGTAAATCCAGCACTGACATTAACTAAACTTGTCTGTCACCCCTAAATCATTTTTAAAATACTCAACACTGCTTAAACAACGGTGTAAATCCTCTTTTAAATCATCAACCGACTCAATACCAATAGATAAACGTACTAAAGAGGGTGGGATATTATGACGTCCACTATCTATTGCAGCATGCGACATCTGACATGGCAGGCTGATTAAACTTGTTAAGCTTCCAAAGCTTACTGAGGTAATAAAAAGCCTTGTATGATCGACAACATATTGAGATATGGCTTGTGATTGTGTTGTAAAGCTAATGACTGTGCCTGAACCAGTTGCCTGCTTTTTATTGATATCAAAACCTGGATGGTCAGGCAATCCACAGTAATATACTTTCTCTACCTGCGGATGAGATTGCAAAAAATTGGCAATTTCAATCGCATTTTGCTGTTGTCGCTCAATGCGCAATCCCAAGGTTTTGATACCGCGCAATAAAAGCCAGGCTGGTAATGCTTCTAACGCACTGCCTGATGCATTTTGAATTAACTGGATATCTTGTGCTAATGATGCATCATTCACAACAACCGCACCTGCTGTGATATCGCTGTGACCGGATAAGTGTTTAGTTGCCGAATGGATCACAATATCTGCGCCAAGTGTTAAAGGCTTTTGCAGCCATGGCGATAGGAAGGTGTTATCCACGGCAAGTAAAATATTAGATTGTTTGAGAAAACTGGCTAATACCGCAATATCTGTAATTTGTTGCAAAGGATTAGTGGGTGTTTCTAATAACACCATTTTTGTATTCTTCTGAATATTCTCTTCAATTGCGTTGATATCACACAAATCCACCTGTGTAACCTCGATCCCAAAGCGTGACACAATCTTTGTTAATAAGCGATATGTCCCACCATATATATCCTGCCCTGTAATCAAGTGATCACCTGCATTTAATAATTGTACCACAGCATAAATACCAGCCATCCCACTATTAAAGGCAAAACCAAACTGTCCCTGCTCGAGTCTGGCAATTTGATCTTCCACAACTTTTCTTGTGGGATTACCACTTCGTGAATAATCATAAGCATTGGGTTGATCAAAAGACGCTTCTTGCGCAAACGTTGCTGTTTGATAAATCGGCAGACTATTCGCATGATAGGGGTCATCTATGCTTTTTGCGCTATGCACTAACTGTGTCCAGAGATCCACTAGGCAACCTCCTTGTACTTTGTTGCGACAACGTCTAAAGCTTGGTCAAGATCATTGATGATATCAAAAGGATCCTCTAAACCAACAGACAAACGAATTAAACCATCATGTATTCCAATTTTCTCACGCTGCTTTTTGTCAATAGGACCATGAGTCATCGTTGCCGGATGGGTGATTAAGGTCTCAATAGCACCAAGGTTTTCAGCTAACTTACATAGTGCCACAGCATTAATAAAATCAACACCTACATCAATACAGCCCTTTAACTCAAAAGCAATTATCCCACCATGCGCACCTTGATGTTGCCGCTTGGCAAGTGAGTATTGTGGAAAGTCCTCCAGGCCTGGATAGTAAACGTTTTTCACCAGGTGATGTGTGCGTAAGAATCTGGCAATCGCTTGAGCATTCTCAGAATGCTGGCGAAGCCTTAATGGTAAGGTTTTGATACCTTGTAATGTTAACCAGGCCTCAAATGGCGATTGAATCGACCCCAAACAATTCCTTGTGTAGCGGAAGGCCTCATTTAAGCTTTCATCTTTAGCTAAAATAGCACCCCCAACAGTTGCATTATGACCATCAATATACTTTGTTGTCGAATAAATAACAATATCAGCACCAAGATCGAATGGACGCTGTAAAGCTGCGGTTAAAAAAGTATTATCCACCGCTAAAATAAGATCATGCTTTTTGCTTATTTGGCTGACTTTAGCGATATCTGTCAATTTTAAAGTTGGATTTGCCGGGGTCTCAATAAAAATAAGCTTTGTGTTTTTTTGAATCGCGTCTTTTACATTATCTGGATTAGAAGTATCTGTATAAGTAGCGGTTACACCAAATTTCTCTAACACCTGATCTAATAACCGCACAGTGCCACCATAAACGACATCTGAACAGATAACATGATCACCTGATTTAAGCACGGTCAGTGCCAAAGCGCTAATGGCAGCCATACCCGTGGAAAAACAGGTTGCACTTGGCGCATCTTCTAACTGTGCTAGCTTATCCTCTAGCACCTTAACCGTTGGATTTGCTGATCGGCTATAGGTATACCCTTTATCATTCCCAACAGATGCTTGTAAATATGTGGTTGTTTGATAAATCGGCGTTAACAAAGCACCATTTGTTGGATCTGCTTGAATGCCTGCATGAATGCAGCGACTGTTAAAATGTTGTTGGTTGTCCTTTTTGTTACAATTTGCCATGACAAAATCTCCTGATTTTAAACGCATCTTTCTTGCTTCTGGCATGGCGCCAGCACCTTTCCCAGGCACTGGTATTGGCGCTTAGTGTCTGCTTTGATGCGCGTTAAGCAAATCGACTAAGCCCAACCTCGACAACAGTGCCTAGGCTGGGCATCATCATTCGCTTTATAATGCGATAACAAAGCATAATGGACCCTAAAATTAACTTGCTTAACCTAAAAATTAACAAAAATTTTAAATACCTGTCAACTCTATTTTTGCCATAAATTGATTACTTTTGAATATTTATATAAAATTTACCCCAATCTTCTAAGACCTGTAATACTGGTTTTAAAGACTGGCCAACCTCAGTTAAGGCGTATTCAACTTTAGGTGGAACAACCGGATAAACTTTACGTGAAATAATATTGAGCTCTTCAAGTTCACGTAATTGTTTTGTTAACATTCGTTGTGTAATCCCAGGCATTGCTGTTTGTAGTTGTGAAAACCTTTTCACCCCCTCTAGTAATTGACTTAAGATAAATAATTTCCATTTACCACTTAAAATACAAATTGTAGCGCCCATAGGGCAATTTGGTTTAATATTATTTGTCATTTTTACTACGCCAAAATTTAGTCATACCCACAATAGTATACAAAATGTATGTATATAACAATAATGTAAGTACTTATTTTAATCACAACAACATGCTAATATAATCATTTTTAAACTGTAAAAGGAATCTAATTCGTGAAAAAATCAATACTCTCCCTTCTTATGGTCGTTTTTATTGACGCAGCCGGCATTGGCATTTTATTCCCGATCTTAAATACGCTGATTATGAACCCATCTGTTGATTTTCTTCCATCATCAGTTGTGATATCACAAAGGCACTTTTATTATGGTCTTGTGATCGCCATCTTTTTTCTTTGCTGGTTTTCAGGTGCAACACTCATCTCTAAAGCATCCGATGAGCTTGGACGTAAGAAAGCATTAATGATTTGTTTGATTGGCATTTTTATCGGTTATGGACTGACAGCTTTATCCATTTATCTTAAAAGTATGGCTTTACTCATCTTAGGACGCATAATAGGTGGCCTGACAGCTGCCAGCCAGCCTGTAGCGCAAGCAGCTATTATTGATTTGAGCACCACTGAAACAAAAACAAAGAACCTGGGTCTTATCATGTTTGCCTTTTCACTTGGATTAGTTGCAGGCCCCTTAATGGGTGGCTTGTTATCTAACAGTCAGATATGCCGCTATTTTACCAATGCCACACCATTTTATGCTATTTTGATTATTACCCTTATTAATATTTATTTCATGCGATACTTTACCGAAAAGCGCCAGTTTCAAGGGCATTTTCAATTTAATTTAAAGACCATTATCACGCAATTTATTCCTATGTTCCAAATAAAACCAGTCCGAAGGTTAAGCCTAATATTTTTTATTATGCAGTTTGCCTTTAATACATTTTATGTGTTTATCCCCGTGTTTTTATTTCAAAGATACGGCTTTAACACACTTCAAAACAGTATGATGATGCTTGTTTTAGGACTTTCTATGGCATTGAGTACTCGCTTTCTTATTGCCATTGTTCAGCGTTTTTTAAATGATAAACAAACCGTTGCATGCGGTCTTATCGTGATGGCAATATCCATATTTTTGCTTCTTATTATTAAAAATCCAATTTTCTCCTATCTACTGGCCGTGCCTTTAATGCTGGCATTTGGATTGGCCTATACCAGCATGCTTGCACTATTTTCTCACAGTGTAGATCAGACACAACAGGGCTGGGTCATGGGAATTACAGTATCTCTTTTCACCTCAGGTGCTGCTTTAACATCAATCTTGGGAGGCTCTATAATGGCGATTGCGACTGATGCGCCCATGATAGTTGCTTTGATTGGCTTTTGCATCAGTTTTGCTTTTGTGGTGATTCCCAGAAACCATACAAAGTAATTTTATAGCAAGTGCGTAACTTTAATCAATGAGGAAAAATATAAGAATATGCCACAATCACTAGGCGATAAATCTTTTAAAGACTATACTTGAGGGACAAAGCATCAACCTTTTAAAAGGCTATGATTAAAAAAACATTATTTTCTGGCACAGCAAAAACAAAGAACAAAGAAAAGCAACCAATGTCAAAACAGCAAAAATTCGCCTTGTTAAGCATTATTATTCTAGCCTGTATTATTATTTTTCAGCTATTTAGTCTCTCCAACCAGCAAACCATATTGCATGAGCAACAAAATGTCACTGCAAAATCAAAAGCGCAATTACAGCAAGTGGAAGAAATAATTTCACAAACGGCTCAGAAAAATATTCAGGCTATCCAAAAAAGTATTCAACCATTGAACGATCAGCTATCAACACTTGAGAAGACGACACTGCGCAATAACACACAAATTACCACGCAACTGCAACAGCTTCAAATGCAACTTGAGCAAACACAAAAGCAGGTAAAAGCACTTGAGGTTAATGCAAAAGAAAAACCACAAAAACCAGCTAGCACAACAACGAAAGAAACAGACACACAAACTAAAAGCACAAATGCTGCTAAAGCTAACTTGCAGGTTAGCTCACAATATCGTATCTATTCCATTAACAGCTATGGACTGGTGCTAGAAGACACAAATGGTAACTATATTATTGCAACCATTGGCAAAAATTTGCCAAATGCAGGCGACATCTCTTCAATCACTGCAGATCAGGTGATTGCTGGTGATTACCAGATTATTGCCAACCCACCTGGGTTTAAAGCTGATTTGCTCAATACGGCAAGCACGTATTAATTTTTTCCATTATTTGCTCAATACGGCAAGCACGTATTAATTTTTTCCATTAATCGCAAATAATCGCTTTTCTAGAAAACGCAGCAATCCAAAAAATGCTTCTTGAAATGGACGTCGTTTATAGTTTGTAAAAGGTGAAGTAACCAAGATTGGAAAGCAACCTGCTAAAATGCATGCCAGACATCCTGTTAACAGGCGATCATCCACAAGCGCTATTTTACCCGAAGGACATTGCAATTGTTTCTGAATATTCAGTAATCCATCTGGATAAGGCTTTTTACGCACATCACTAATAAACTGAATTTCAGGAAAGTGTTGTAAAAAATATTTCCGACGCAGATCTGTTGGTTTGTTTGATAGAATAAAAATATGCTTTTGACCAAATTCATTCGCAAATTTCTTTAGCCATTTTGTGATTTCAGGATCTGGCAACGGCTGACCATGTGGCGCTAATACACCATCAAAATCCAAAACCACATAATTGATATCATGCTTATCTAAAAAACGCCGGCACAATGTAGTTACATTATTTAATTGATGTTTTTTTTGCCTTATTGCCTTTAGTTTTTTACTGTTGCAAATACTTTGCTTAATTGTGAAAAAGAACCTACCCATCGTAGTATTGTTACCTGTTTTGTTGTGCTAATGCTTTTTTATACAGTGCATTTTTTTTACCGTTTGTTATTTCAACAGCAATCTGTACGGCCTGCTTTATTGGTAGATGACGCAATAATACTTGCAATAATCGATCATCATTCGTTTCAGATGTTTCAAGCTTTGGTGCTTTTACACCTTCAAGTAAAATAACAAACTCACCCTTACATAACAATGGTTCCTTCTCAAATTGTGCCAAAATTTCACAAGCCCACCCTTCAAAAACCTGCTCGTGTTGTTTTGTTAATTCCTTAGCAACAACAACTTTTCTCTGTGGTAATAATTCTGAGATAAGCTTCAGTGTTGCAAGAATTCGATGTGTTGATTCATAAAAAATACACGTGTGCGCCACGTGCATGATTAATTGCAACTTATCTTTTTTTGCTTTTGGCTTTGCCGGTAGAAACCCGTAAAAACTAAATGCATCTGTTGGTAAACCTGCAATAGACAATGCAGCGATCAAAGCACAGGCTCCAGGCACTGTCTCCACAGAAAAACCATTTTCTTTCACACTTTGGATCAAATAAAACCCTGGATCACTAATCAAAGGTGTCCCGGCATCACTAACAAGCGCGATTGATTTTCCTTGAGATAACAACTCAACAATTTGACTGCTACGGCCGGCTTCATTATGCTCATGACAGGAATACAACAATGGCGGCGCAATAGCATATTGCTGCAATAGCTTTTTTGTTACTCTGGTATCTTCAGCAAAAATCACATCAACCTGTTTTAAAACGTCAAGTGCCCGTAAGGTAATATCCTGAAGATTGCCAATTGGCGTTGCCACAACATAAAGTTTCGCTTTTTCAACCATCATATTCATATCAGCATATCCACAAGTTTTGCTACATTGCCAGCACCTTGCACCAGCACAATGTCATCATGCTGAACAATCGATGCTAAACACTCAAGTGTTTTTTGCAGGGTATCGGTTGTATAGCAAGATTTATTCACAGATGATAAAGCCCTTGATAAATCTTTCGCTGTTGCCCCTTGAATCATTTCTTCTCCAGCGGCATAAACATCCATTAAAATTAAACGATTACGGTGATTGAGCACCTCAACAAATTCATCAAATAAATCCGCCGTACGCGTATATCTGTGTGGTTGGAAAATATGAATTAATGATTTTTCTGGAAAGCGCTCATAAATTGCCGATAATGTACTTTGGACTTCGTTAGGGTGGTGCCCATAGTCGTCGACTAAGGTCACGATTTTACCGTCTATGTTACATGTATAACAGTCAAATCGTCGTTTAATACCACCAAAGCTTGCTAATGCAGCTTTGATATCTTCCAAATCAACACCAAGCTGTAAAGACATACCAATTACCGCTAATGCATTTTCCACATTATGCTTACCAGGAAGCTTCATGCAAAAATCCGTCAATAATTTTCCGTTGAGTTTAATATCAAAACAGGTTTTAAAGGGAGTTTGCTGATAATTTACCGCTTGAATCGATGCGTTTTCTGAAAAGCCATAACTTAAAAAAGAACGATTAAGTTTGTTTGCAAATTGATTTGCTTTTTGCCCATCAATACCAATAAGCAATGAACCATTACGCGCATTTTCTCTATGCACAAATGTATTAAAACTCTGTGCAAGCTTGGCATCATCATGATCATAGGTATGCATATGATCAGCATCAATATTAGTCAGAATAATATGCTGCGGGTTAAGGTATAAAAAAGAAGCATCACTTTCATCTGCTTCAGCAACCATATAATCAGAGTCCATATATTGCGCGTGCGATGAAAGATCATGTACCAAACCGCCAATCACATAACCTGGATGATATCTTGCATAATGCAGAACATGTGTTAAAAGACTTGTGACAGTCGTTTTGCCATGCGCACCCGTAACCGCAATACTGTGCTTGTGTATAGATAAAAACTGTGCCAGCAGTTCAGCACGCTTTATCATTGTCTTATTAAGCGCAACAGCAGCTTTATACTCTGGGTTATCTTTAGAAATTGCCGATGAGTAAACAATAATATCTGCGGCATCAATATGCTTTGCATCATGGTGAGTAAATATATCAGCACCATTTTGTGTAAGCTTTGTGGTTATATCGCTTTGCGCAATGTCAGATCCAGAGACCTCATAGCCTTTTTCTAAGCAAATCAAAGCAAGCCCAGACATGCCAATGCCACCAATCCCAATAAAATGATAGCGTTTATTCTTATTTAATTGTGTCATATGCTTGCTTACGCACCTTAATCTACATTTTTAAAATCAAAGACACAAGAAGGATCAACTCTGTTGTCCTGGTCGATCAGCACACCCTCTTGTTTAAGCAAGGCAAGCTTTTTTTCAACCAACTGACCTTCTGTATGCCCGCTATAGCCGCCAATAGACAAATCAGATTTAACCACACGATGACAGGGTACTAATGGTGCATTTGGGTTGCGTTTTAATGCCTGGCCAATGGCTTGTGCTGAGCCACATTGTAAGTACTTAGCCAATAAGGCATAAGTCGTTACTTTAGCCGGTGGGATTTTCTGCAGCGCATCATAGACGCGTTGTTGAAAGAACGTTATTTTCAGCATTTGTCAACTTTTATTTAAAATTTTCTTGATTTTACATCAAAATAGAGAAATAATGAATATGTTATGGTAAAGCATAGCAAATTCAAAGGAGAGAAATTGAAAATGGTCACTTAAGACGTTAAAAGCGTTAACATTTATGGAGGAACAGACAATGCAATACATACATAAAAACACCTATCAGCAGGTCAAAGAACTACTTGATTTGGGTATGCCTTTAAATGTTGCCGCAAAACTCTTAAACATTCCAAGCTCTCAAATTGCGCATTTAGCAGATAAAAGCGAGATTTCTGTTTCGTAATGGCCTCTCTCTAAGGGGTTTCCTACATACCCCTCCATTTTTTCCTATTTTAAGATCTAAGAATGACAAATCATCGTTTAAACCAATGAATTCATATGTTTTTTAACCCATTGTTTGGTTTTCTTAGGAATATCATCCAGCTTAAAAATAATTTCAAAGAGCTCATGTTTAAGTTTGATTTCATTTCCATACATTTCACTTAGCGAAGCGCTGAACTCTTCGATCAAAATATCATCAGAGACATGACCGATTTTCTTTAAAATATTACGATTTCTATTTTGCCAGTATGCACCCATAGCAGAATCAAGCCATTGAACCATTTCAGGTGTTATATAGGTACTATCATCTGCCTGATTAGCACCAGATTTAAAGCCCTTTTCCCAGATACTGTGCTTAAGCTTTGCATGCTTTTTACCATAGAGATTATAAACTGCCGCATGCGCTTTTTCGCCTATTTCAATGCCAATGTCGCTATTAGGATCCTCATGGATGTGTTGTTTGATTTGCGCACAAATAGACTGCCACCTTTTCTCAAAAGAAGCTTTTGTTGCGGGCCTTTTCTGCTTTAAGTCATACTCAAACTTAGCATAGTCTTGAAGTTCATCATCACTCAACACCTTACCAGCCCATGTATTTTCAAGTTTTGTTGTCATATTATATACCTCTATTAATGCTACAACTTTTTCCCAATTTATCGACTTGCTATCATTTGCCTCAACAATCGTTTCTTCTAAGACTTTAATCGTATTCACCAGCAGTTTTGTTTTTTCTTGTAAAAAGTTTCGCTGCGCCTGTAAATGCCCGATTAAATCTGGCTTTTTGGCATTTAAGTCTTTGATTTTAGAAAGACTAAAGCCAAAAGACTTTAATGCAACTATTTGTTGAAGCTTTAGCAAATCAGTTTCAGAGTACTTCCGATAACCGTTGTCATGGCGAATAGAAGGCGTTAGCAGTCCACTATGATCATAGTGGTGTAATGCCCTTACAGTCACGCCTGTAAGCCCGCTAAATTCTTTTATTTGCCAATACATTTTAGCCATCCTATTTTCCTCTTAATTTGCAAGTTTATTGTCTGACGTAACGTTATAGTCAAGTAGTATTTTATAATATAATCAACTATTTTTATTTTTTTGCAAAAAACGAGTTAACAGGATATTTGTACCATGAAATCTAATAAATCGTACCTTCTCCTGAGGGCCTTGTTTTATAACGACGATGCTGCCATAAATACTGATCAGGGTGTTGCTTTATTGCCGCTTCCAGGAATTCATGATACCGTCTGGCATCTTGATAATCATCACCGGATGGAAAGTTTTCTAAAGCCGGTAAAACAAAGATGTCATAACCACTTAAATCATCTTTTCTGACATAATAACAAGGAATAACTTTTGCCCCTGTTTTGTCTGCCAGCCATGAAGTTGCAACAAGGGTTGCACAGTTTGTCCCAAAAAATGGGACAAAAATACTTCTCTCACGACCAAAATCCTGATCTGGGGCATACCAGACTGATGATTTACGCTTGAGCGCTTTGACAATAGAGACAACATTTTTACGCTGCAAGCATTGTGTGACATAGGCTTGCCTGGCACCAGTCATCACATGTTCAAAAGCGACTGACTTGTGTTTTTGATAAACAAGATAAAAAGGTTTGTAATGTTCACCAATATATCTACCTATTACTTCCATACAGGTGAAATGACAGCCTAACATCAATGCAGCGGTATTAGGATCATTATGCGCATTTTCAAAATTTTCCATGCCATGCGTGTCCATTTTGATTTTAGCAAAGCGTCGTTTTGGCATAAACCATGCGATCATCATTTCAATGCCAGAGATTGCAATCGACTCAAAACATTTTTTACAAAGTGCTTGAAGTTCTTGTTGAGACTTCTCTGGAAAAGCAACACGTAAGTTGGTCATCGTGATATGCTTTCGTCTTTTTAAAAAAGGATAAGACAGTCGTCCTAACAATCGACCAAACTTTAACTGCCAGGAAAAAGGCAAGCACACAAATAAGCGACCAAAGCCTACAAATAGCAAAACACCCCAATACTTAGGCAACAGCCATTGCCATTTTGATTTCATCATTTGCCCTATTCACTAAAAAAAGCTTTTGTTGATCAATAAGTGTGTTGCAATACTAGCAAAATATCCTAATAAAATCACCCAACTCCACTTTAAATGGCCTAAAAAGGTATATTGCCCTTTGGCTTTTCCCATCACCGCAACACCAGCAGCAGAACCAATGGCAAGAAGACTGCCACCCACACCTGTTGTTAAGGTGACAAGTAACCATTGAAGTTCACTTAAAGGTGGATGCATGGTCAAAACACCAAACATCACCGGGATATTATCGACAATAGCCGACAATAACCCCATTAAAATATTTGCCTGGGTAATATGATTAAAAACACCGGGTAAAAGCGATGGGATTTCTTTATACAATGCATTTGAGATCAATTCTAAATAGCCTAAGGTTGCAATACCTTGCACCGCCAGCAAAATACCAAAGAAAAACAATAATGTATCCCATTCCAACATCTGTACCTTCTGAAAGATATCAAAATGCTCTAGCCTTTTTCTACTTGCATATTTGGGCTTATGCTGTGCTTTTTGCATCCAAAAGTTTAACAGCATCAAATAGCCCAACCCTGTCATCATTCCAAATGCCGGCGGCAAACCTAAAAAATTTTGAAACAATACGGCGGTTAAAATTGTGGCAATAAAACAAAATATCACGATCAAAGCGCCGGTTTTCATTTCAGGTTTATCTGTGATTTTAACCGTTTGTAACATCTTTGGCACAAAAAAACTCATTACAATCGCAGGCACTAAGAAATTAACGAGCGCGGGGAGAAACAGGCTAAAGAAATGCCCAAATGGCACCACGCCATCTTGCCACACCATCAGTGTTGTAATATCGCCAAATGGGCTAAATGCACCACCGGCATTCGCAGCAACAACGATATTGACACAGGATAAACAAACAAATTTGCTATTGTTATGACCAATGGATAAAACTACCGCGCTTAAAATCAAAGCCGTTGTTAAATTATCGGCAAATGGTGAGATAAAAAATGCCAAAAACCCTGTCAACCAAAAAACACCTTTAAACCCCAACCCCATTTGCAGAAGCTTTGTTTTTAATGCACTAAATACTAATCGCTCTTCTAATACGTTGATATAAGTCATCGCCACTAATAAAAAAAGCAGCAATTCACCATATTCCAGTAACCCTTTATTCAAATTGGTATCAACAATATCACTTTGACCATGAATTTTACCGATAATAGCAACTAAAACCCAGATAAACCCAGCAGCCAAGATTACCGGTTTTGATTTATTCAAATGTATAACATCCTCGAGCATCACAAGCGCATAGGCAAGCAAAAATATGATTACCGCTGCAATGGCATAACCACTTGTTACATAGGACATTACAGTGGCAGTTTCAACATTTGCCATACTTACCAATGGCAATAGAAATAGTAAAATAAACCATACATACTTTGGTATTTTCTTCATCGAAGATTTCAACACTTTAATCAGGATTTGTTATGTTTTAGCATCATAACAAACAAATCAAACCGGTGCGAATTATTTTACTTGAAGGTGCAATTCTGCCATGTTGATTAATTGCTTTTTACACAGCCATATCAATAAGGTCACACACATTCCAATCACAAAGCTGACAAAAAATAAACTTGCCCAGCCATAAGATTGTTGAATATTTCCAGCCAAAGGTCCCACTAATACACGCCCAAGGGAGTCAATCGAGCTTAATATTGCAAACTGTGTTGCCGAGAATCGCTTATTCACAAGGCTCATAATCATCGCAACCAGTACAGCTGTACCCATGGCACCAACCATATACTCAATAGCAACAGATGCAACCATTAATACATAACTTTTACCGACCAAGGCAAGCCAAAGATACATTAAATTTGCACAGGCCATGGCAACACTAAAGGCCACAAAAGTACGAAATAACCCAAAACCCTTGGCTAACATACCACCGATAACAAGCCCCAAAAAAGTAAAAATCAACGCATTAAATTTGTAAGAAACCGCAATCATCGTTTTATCAAAGCCAAGTGAAGCAAAAAATACCGTATTAAGTGAAAAAGCCAAAGCATCACTGAATTTATAAAAAATAATAATGATTAATGCAATAATCGCAATAAAAATGCTTTTACGTGTAAAAAACTCATAAAAAGGTAAAACTACCGCATCATAAAGCGTTTTTGGCTTATTCTCAATCTCAACTTCTTTGGCGAGGATTGTGCCAAATATCCCAACAGCAAAGAAAGGCAGCAGGGATAATATACCTAATCGCCATTGATTATCAAAATGCTGCACGAAAATAAGTAATAATGCGCCTGTTACCAGCATCCCAACTCGATAACCTAAAACACTGATAGCACTGCCTAACGCGCGCTCATCCTCTTTTAAAATTTCCGTTTGATAAGCGTTGATGGCAATATCCTGTGTTGCCGAGAAAAAGCATATCAATAAGGCGATAAATGCAATAACAAAGGGAGATTTTGCTGGTGAAAACAGACTCAGACTAAATACTGATGCTAATAATGCAAACTGCATGGCATAAATCCAGCCCTTTCGCCGACCAAAACGTTTACTACTAAATCGATCAACAATAGGCGACCAAAGATATTTCACGGTATAAGGCAGGGCCACTAGTGACAAAAGGCCGATATCTTTTACTTCAATACCGCTTTCATAATACCAAAGAAGTAATGATGAAGCGGTAAGCATCAAAGGTAAACCTGATGAATAACCCAATAAAAACATCACCAGCATTTTCCTGCTTTTAAAAATACCAACAACACTGTCAACCATTGATACTTTGAGCTGTTGTAAGAAAGTCATTTTCTTATCCAAAGGTTTTTCTTCATCGTAATGAAATTACCCCATAAGCTCAACTATTAAAAATACTATTATTCCCAAAATCATTAACTGTTGCAGCTGATGATAAAAGACTGTCAAATAATCTATAAGTTGGGTAAAATAGACAACAAGTTTATATTACATGATGAATGTTATGGCAAGTAAGGACACGCTAGGTGTCGTAGTCATTACCAAAAATGAAGAGAAAAACATTGCGCGCTGTCTTCAATCGGTAAAATGGGCTAATGAAATTATTGTTATTGACTCTGGCAGCACCGATAAAACAGTTGAAATTGCCGAGAGTTTTGGTGCAAAAGTGATTATTCGACACTGGCCAGGCGATGGGCCACAAAAGTATTTTGGCATTTCACAACTGACAACAAAATGGTGTTTAGTACTTGATGCTGATGAAGAAGTAACAAAAGAATTGGCTGAAAGCATTCAAAAAACTATCCAATCAGGTAAGAATACTTGTTACAAACTACATAGGCGCTCATTTTTCCTTGGGAAAATTATCAAATATGGCGATTGGGGCCGTGACTGGATCGTCCGGCTTTTTATACGTGAAAAACATGAATATACACAGGATATAGCTCACTCAAAAGTAAATGTGAAAAAATCTCAAGCATCTGCTTTAAAAGGAAAGCTTATTCACCATACACAAGAGGATATTTATTTATCAATAAAAAAATATAATGACTATTCAACGCTATCGGCACAAATGATGGCAAAAAAAGGTAAAAGAAGTTCACTTTTAAAAGCAATGTTAAGAGGGCATTTGGCTTTTATTCGAAGCTATGTTTTAAGGCTGGGTTTTTTAGATGGTGCAAGAGGATATATGATTGCTAGAAATATCGCCTTTGGTGCCTACCTTAAATACCTTAAATTAACCTATGATATAAAACCGTAACATTATAATACATGATAGATTTAACACAAAAAAAACGTATTGCTATTTACAAGCCTTTTGGTATTGGAGACAGCCTCTTTGGACTTGTCATCTCTTCTTTACTAAAAGATAAATACCCACACTGCCATATTACTTATATCGGCACAATTTATCCAAAGGAGCTATTGATAACACATCATTCCATAGATGATTACGTTGTCATAAGTGATGAGCAGAAAATCACGGCTGAAAACTTAAAAACACTAAATTATGATGTGATTGTTTTTGCCAAATCTGATCGAGAATTTATGAAAATAGCTAAAAAGGCTAAAATTCCGATACGCATTGGTTTTGGGGATAAAATTTATACTTTTTTGTATTGTAATTATTACAGCGGCTTCTTTAAAACAAAAAAAGTCAGACACAATAGCCATCGATTACTGCATGACTATTTGCTTTATCAATGCATTGATCCTAAAAGCAAGCTAAGCCCAAATCAGATAATAGAAAAAATCACTTATCACAATAATATACCCGCACCAGAATTTAATTTGGACAAAAATAAATTCAAGCTCATTATCCATCCAGGCGCTCAAAGTGCACAATTCCGTAACTGGACACCTGAACATTATCGTGAATTTATTAAATCACTAGATAAAGATCAGTTTCAAATAATTCTTACGGGAAATGCTAATGAAACTGGACTCTGCCATATTATTAAAAAAGATAATTCAGCAGATATTATTGACCTCTCAGGCAAGCTTAACTTAACACAACTCAAACAGCTCATCAACCAGTGTGATGGCCTAATTGCTGCTTCAACCGGCCCACTGCATCTAAGCGCACTTATGGGGAAACATACATTAGGTATTTACCCATCAAATCATAAAGATGGTGTAAGTGCCTGGGGAGCAGTGGGAAAAAATGCTATTGCAATAAGCCTTGACAAAGTCTGTCATAGTCCATGCAATAAAGCAAAATCACAATGTGCCTGTATTACCGCTATTGCTATAAATGATGTAAAAAACATTATTATTGGCTGGGCGGATAACACCCCCATTGAAAGTCCTCATCCAAATTATCGACTTTGGGTAAGCGCGCAAGATTTATGCTAAGTTAACCAGGCTTCATCAAACTATATATTTTACCCCAAAAAGGGCGTTGAAACCTTTGAACAGTTTTTGCTAACCACTTAGCATCATTTTTTACTGCAAAGCGTTTGATTTCTTCTCCATTATTATCTGCTAGATTAACCCCTCGCTTTGTTGTATATAATATATCAAAACCATAAGCTGATGCGACTTCAATACTCTGTTTATCATACATACCTTTCGGCCAACAAAGGTGTCGTGGCACCTTACCCAATTTTTTTGTTATTAGCATTTTAGATTGTTGTATATCATCCTCCCAACTTGGTATTTCTTCATAGATCGCTTCTCTATGAGTATGTGTATGTGCTTGTATGTCAAAAACGTCTTGCATACTCCTAAGCTCATCCCAGCTTAAAACAACTTTTTCAGGTGCTAATAAGAGTTTTTCCATACAGGTTTTATGGGTATAATCACCAAATTTTTGTTCCTGTGATGTATGGTCTTTATTGGATGCCTTGTCCACCCATGAAGTAATCACAAACAATATAGCTTTAAAACCATATTGCTTTAATATGGGATAAGCGTAGATTAAATTATCCTTCCAACCATCATCAAACGTGATTAAAACGCTTTTTTTAGGCAATTTTGCTTGTTTGAATTTAAAAGCATAAAATGCATCGGCAGATAATGTAGAGTATTCATTATCTTTTAACCACTGCATCTGCTGCTTGAATTGATCAATACTTGAGGTAATAAATCCAGATTGCGGCAGGACATGATGATACATTAATACAGGAATTGATTTAGCAGGCATTTATCCCCCTTTTTTGTGTTGCTTTCACTTCTGCAATTAAAAGGGAAAATTTTTCCCAAGCAACTTCAAGACTAAATGGATACAGCATTTTATCCGTTATTGCAGGATATACATCTAATGCCTTGTCAATTTTTTCAGCTAATGCTTTTGCATCACCACAAGGCACTAGATAGCTTGCTAGTTCGCCTGTTAATATTTCATCAGGGCCAGAACAACAATTTGTGCTTACAGCAGGTGTATTGCATACAAGGCTTTCAAGAAGTACATTGCCAAATGCTTCATAATCAGAGCATAAAACCAGACATCCTGCATTTGTCATATAAGGAAATGGATTTGCCTCAAACGGTAGGCTATGAATTTTATCTCTTTTAGGATGGTTTTTGCATAATTCCAACAAAGCTTGCGGCTTGCTGGTTAAAAATACTAAATTTACTTCCGCCTTCATGAGTGCAAATGCCTCAAGTAATAAATCCTGTCGCTTTCCCTTGGGATTAAAGCCCCCTGCGTGCAAAATATAAGGCTTATAATTTACTTCATATGCCTTAGATTTTTGCCTAACTTCATTAAAGTTCAAAAAATTATGAATAACATGAATGGATTTTGCCTTGGTGTTAAATGTCTTTATTAAAGACTTTTTAGCTCCTTCAGAAACGCATATAATTTGCCGATTATTAAAATGCTTAAAGTTCTTACGAATCGCTTTATTACGCTCTTTTTTTGTCGTTGCATTTTTTAAGACAGCCGTTGAATCAAAATGCTGATAATAGAATGTTTTTGCTTCCAGTTTTTTGTTAAGCCATTGTCGAGATGAGGTTTTATTCGAGATAATTAAATCAAAATGAAGTGCCTTATCAAGTTTATGAATAATATGAGCAACTCGTATTTCTTCAAGTATTTTAATACCTATTCCTTTTTTTGCAGAGTTTTCATGAAGCGTAATTCTTGGATCTACCGATATTTGTGATTTATGGAACAGTAACAAATGAACTTGGTACCCCTTACTAAGAAACAAATTAGCAATATTTAATAACACTAAATCCGCACCACCTCTACGAAGTTTCGGGCTTAACAATAAAATCGCTTTTTCCATTTTAACTCATGCAATATACTAATTAGTGTTATTTTATCTGCCTTTAGCAGCAAGTGCTACAATTATTATCTTTCATTGAAATTTGCTAGACGGCTACCTGCTTGCTTGATAGACTACGATAAATACTATTAAAGTTAACATAGCTCCTAGCAGTCTTACAAATGGAAGATATAAATATTTTATTCCCCGATGATCGTCATAAAAACTACCATCTTAGCGATTTAAGACAAGTACAGCTTATTATGCTGCGCATGTTAAGAATTGTTGATTATATTTGTAAAAAACATCAAATTCCCTATTGGCTTGAAGGCGGGACGCTTTTAGGTGCTGTTCGGCATAATGGATTCATTCCTTGGGATGATGATATTGATATTGGGATGCTAAGAGAAGATTATGAAAAATTTAGAAAAATATTTACCAAAATCAATCCTCAAGGCATCGCATTACAAACACACGACACGGACCCCAATTACCTCAATGTTTTTGCGCCCATTAAACTAAGGGACACAAATAGTATATTTCTTGAAAAGAATGATCAGCTTTTCCAGTCTTATTACAATGGGATATATATTGATATTTTTGCATTTGATTATAATTTTCCTAATGACACATTTAAACAAAGACTTAAATGGAAAGCCTGTAAGCGAATTCGTAAAATTCTCAAATACAAACTTCAACACCCTAAAAAAATAATAAGCTGCCTTTTACCCCATAAAACGCTTTGGTCTTTACATAATAGGCTGGTCGATAAAAGTATAACGACAAATAAAAGCATCATTGATTATGGTTACGACAGTGCAATTGATCACAAAAGATTTAAAAAAGACGAGTTTTTCCCATTAAGGGAGATCTTATTTGAGGGCTATTCTTTCTTTTCACCTAAAAATACCGATTATTACTTAACAGTGAAATACGGTGATTATATGACGCTGCCACCAATTGAGGAACAAAAGCCTGGACATTTAAACAGTGTTGTTGTTAATAAGAAAACAAGGAACTAACTTATGCCAACCGTCATCACATATGGAACTTTTGATTTATTCCATTTTGGCCACTTAGAGCTCTTAAGGCGCTGTGCAGAATATGGGAAACTAATTGTGGGCGTGTCTACTGATGAGTTTAATCAACAAAAAGGAAAAAAAACTGTCATTCCATATAAGGAGAGATCCCAAATTATCAATGCAATCAAATATGTTGATAGCGTTTTTAAAGAAGAAAGCTGGGAACAAAAAATTGAGGATATATCAAAATTTCAAGCTGATTATTTTATCATTGGCGATGACTGGAAGGGAAAGTTTGACTACCTTGAAAAAGAATCTAGCTGTAAGGGGGCGCATTCGGAATTTGTGGGTAAATAGTTCTTTACCGTTGAATTAATCTCCAAGGTATAATACAACTAAATGTATTCACCTTAATGAGTTTGAC
>NZ_QLIT01000235.1 GCF_003574485.1 Facilibium subflavum | reverse complement strand
TTTGGCAGCACGCCTGTTTTCACATCAATTGGTCGCACAGTACGTGTATCACGACCATCAATTCGCGCTTTACCAGATAAAATATTGCTTCTTACCAATTCTTTCTCAATATCATGGAAAGCTTCTTTAATTTCTTCAACGTTTAACTCTTCGGCTTCACTTTCATCACAGATTAATGCTTCTATGATCTTTTGTTTCAATTCACCTAAGATTTCATTACGTTTTTGTTTCTGCGTTTCTTGATATGCTGCTTTAATTTCACTAAAAAACTGTGATTTAATCTGTGCTTTTAATGCTTTGTTTTCTTGCTTTGCTGCAAATTCCCAACGCGGCTTGGCAGCATGTTGTGCAAGATGATTAATTGCATCAATAGCCACCTGCATTTCTTTATGGCCGTATAATACAGCACCTAACATCACCTCTTCAGGCAAGCTTTTTGCTTCTGATTCCACCATTAAAACCGCATCTTTGGTCCCAGCAACGACCAAATCAAGTTCTGATTTTTCAAGTTCTGCAAATGATGGATTAATCACATACTGACCATTGATAAAGCCAACACGAACACCTGCAACAGGGCCTTCAAAAGGCACCCCTGAT
>NZ_QLIT01000234.1 GCF_003574485.1 Facilibium subflavum | reverse complement strand
ATTACAGAAACCGATGCGTAACACATCACGTAAACATACTCCATCGTTGATATTGCTGAATAGACCAATTAAACATATCTGCTACCAATTTACTGTTTAAATTCCTCATCATATTTTGTATATAACTTTATGTTTTCTAACTTATACATCAATGCACGATATATGTCAATTGCCAACTCATTGACAATCTCACAAAAACATAGCTATCACAAAACGATCGTTTTACGATACTCAAAATCTAACCTCAAAAAATCAGATTCAATCCAGCTTAAATCTAACATTTTGGTTATACTATTGCGTTATACATAATAAAAAGCTAAAATTATACCATTATCTATCTTTATGTATAACAAACTGGTGTCACTATTATGATGAAGCTATCACAGCTAACCACTATCCAAAAAAATGACCTATATCGAAATCTAAGAGTCAGTATCACTCATCATTCAAATGCAATTGAAGGATTAACACTAACCTATGGGGAAACAAAAAGACTCTTAGAAAGTGGTATAACCGCACCCAATAAACCACTCCATGAACAACTCGTTATTATGGGATTTGCTGATGCCTTTGATTTTGTAGTACGTGAGGCGGAAAACATGGGACACCGCTTTGATGATGATTTTATAAAAGATATTCATGCCATCCTATTTGATAAAGCACTGAAGATTTCACCCGAGCGCATTGAACGACCTGTTGGCGCATGGCGTAAAGATGAACGTCAAATATTAGGTGTTGATATCCAGCTATCATCACCTAAAAATATAGACCAGGATATTGGCAACCTACTCTATCGCACAGAAGCCAATATGGATTTATGTGCCATTGCTGATTTTCATATCTGCTTTGAACGTATCCACCCTTTTGCTGATGGCAATGGTCGCGTTGGTAGATTACTAATGACTTATCAGGCAATCAAAAATAATTACTTGCCACCATTGATCACAAACGACCACCGTCAGGAATATTTGACCTCTCTTAATAATGTTGATGCACATGCTCAATTTATTGAATCAGCGATCGAGGAAACAATGGAGCTTGTCAGTGGTCAATAAAAAATCAGACAATCCAACTGCTAAAGTATTTGCTTATACTCGCGTATCTACACGCTCACAAAAAACAGACCGCCAAGAAGTTAACTTAAAAGAACATGGCTATGATGAAATTTTTATCGATAAGACCTCAGGTTCCACCACTAAGCGCCCTGCCCTTCAGGACATGCTATCGCGCTTGCGCGCTGGTGATACTGTCATTGTTCATAGCTATGATCGATTAGGTAGATCAACCAACGATTTGTTTGATCTCATCGAACATTTTAAAGATACCAAGGTGATATTTAAATCACTCAAAGAGGAAGTTGACACCTCTACTGCGATGGGCGAATTATATTTCACTATATTATCAGGCATTGCCCAATTTGAGCGTAACAAGTTAAGGGAAAGAACAATTGAAGGATTAAGAGCGTCACCAAACAAAGGTGGTAGACCTAAAGGGCAAACCAAAGAGACTCAGCAAAAATGCTTATCCACTTATAACGATTATATAAACAGTGAAACCAAATCAATCCGCCAGGCGCTTAAAGAAAATAATGTTTCTCCACGCACTTATTATAAGTGGTACAACCGAAACAAAGATAAACTTAAAAAATAAGACCAACATATGAAAATGGCCATTTTTGCCAAAATCAAAATATCAAAATATGAGTTGATCTGTTCTGGAGATATCTGACTAAAATACTCACACCCTTTACAAATAAAGAGATATAATGTGCAACGTAATTTTTCAGTTGAGGTAAAAGCTATGTCTAAATTAGGAAGAAATGAGTCATGCCCCTGTGGTTCAGGTAAAAAATATAAGAAATGCTGTCTATTAACTGAACTTGATTCGCAAACTCATAGCTTTACAGCGGTTAAACTGCGAGAAATAGATAATAAAGTAAGCCCCAAAATATTTATGTATTTTTGCGATACTTTTGACAAGGAAGAGGTTGAAGAAGCAATTGAAGAGTTTTATTGTGATTATGACTTTGATGATATTGCAAGTGATTCAATTGATCCAGAACACGTATTTTCTTGCATTGTTGCTCCGTGGATTTCTTTTCATTACATTCCCTATGACGATAATGAAGAAGATGAGACACCAGCTCAAAGGTTTTATAAAAAATACGGCAGAAATTTCACGCCGATGGAAAAACGCTACTTCAATGCAGCAAATAAATCGCAGTATAGCCTATACCAAGTTAAACAAACGACTCAAAATCACACTGTTCGACTTCAAGACCTTCTGCGCAACAGTGAGGTCATTATTTATGATCGAGCTGGAGCAGAGTCGCTATCTATTGGATCAATCTTATATGCTAAGATTATTACCTTAGATGGAAATAGCATAATGATTGGCCATTATCCAATGGGATTACCAGCAGCATGTGCTGCTAATATTCTTGAGATGAGAGATCATTATTTAGGTAATGATCCTCAGGCCATTACGGATGAACTTCTCTTTGAATATGATATGGAAATACGTGATTTCTTTTTTGGGTCGATGGAAAAAGGCTTAAACCCAACAATGCCTAAGTTACAAAATACTGATGGAGAAGACTATATCGATGTTTCTCTTTATTACACAATGAGCTCAAGCGCTCAAATCATAATTAAACAGCTATCAGTGTTAAATTATGAAGTAACGGAAGATGATCTATTAAATGATGCCATTTTGAATGAAAAAGGTGAGGTAACTGAACTGGAGTTTCCTTGGATTGTTAAAGGCAATAAAAAACATAAGGCGTGGGATAATACAATCTATGCTCATATTAAAATAGACGGCGATAAACTCATTATTAATGTTAACTCTCTTGAAAGAGCTGAAAAAGCAAAGGATAAAATTATTGAATTATTAGATGACATGGTTACTTTTGAAAAAGAAGCCAAACAGTCAATTGAAGATAGCTTAGGAAAAGCACAATCTAACTCGTCTGAAAAAGATAGGATATCCTCAATCATAGACCCAAAAGAGCATCCAGAATTACAAGCAATGCTTGAAGATATGATGAAAAATCATTGGGAATCATGGTTAGATGAACAAATTCCGGCGCTTGATAATAAAACACCACGAGAGTCAGCAAAGTCTGCTTCAGGTAAAGAAAAACTCGAAACTTTATTTGCTCAGTTCCAGGAGAGCAATCAACGCATTGACCAAGGTAGCATATCACAACCAAAAGTTGATATAGCTTATCTTAGAAGAGAGTTAAATATGCACGAATAAATAGTGTAAACATAATAAGCACAAGGTAAATAATGGACAACTTTTTGCTAATAGCACTGGTATTCACAAAAACTTAAACTACAATAGCTATGTTGTAGAAGTTTAGACCGAGAGCATTCCTAATGTAGTTGTTATGCTGCATTTTTATAAATATGTTGCCTAACTAGCTGCCAATCCTGAGCCCATTGATTGCTTGCTAAAGAGGTTCTAAGCTGCAACACTCTGTGTGCAGACTCTCGATTCCATTGCGCCTTGTGTTTCTTTTTAAATCGAGTATTAATAACACTCTCAACACCACTTTCTATTGCGCTGCTCGTATATACTTTTCCTAATGTTCGTCTTGACTCATAATTCACTAAATATGCTTTGTTAT
>NZ_QLIT01000233.1 GCF_003574485.1 Facilibium subflavum | reverse complement strand
GATTTAAATAGATTGGATAAATCAGCACCTGATTCGACAATGAGATCAAGCGCTTGATCTAATGCTTTGTTTTGTTCTTTGTTTTTCATCTTTCGTCCTTAGATTATACGTTTTAACCATTATAACCTATGAAAGAATTTACACAGTTATTTCAATACTCCCAATTTGGTAAATGAAAACTTCCCTGCCCGGTAAAACCAAAAGTTTCTATATTATAGGGATAAATATTCTGATTGTAACTTTGATGACGGATATAAAGTGTATCATCATTGCTTCCAGCAAGAATAGCACGCCAGATATTACTCACAGAAAAAGGAACACCTTGCCATACAACCTGCCAATTCCTCATTGTTGTATCTGTATTATTTTGCAATACAACATCAACAACAAAACCATCTGACCACTTGCTTCTAACATCAAAGTTAACATTACATACAGCCGCATATATCAGCTGCATTGTGCTAAACAGCAATATCCACGCATAAAAACACTTTACTTTAAAAAGTCGCCATAATAGAACATGCTCTTTTTCCGATTTGACCATTTATTGACTCCTTCCATAGTGTTTTATATTCCTTCAATCCATCGTGATTTTAAATTCAATCAAAAAATAGATAAGCACATAATTATTTATTTGTCAAATTAACATTAATTAACAAAACAACTATTTTTAGCTGAATCGTACCATGATTTTGAATATTACCACCATAATTGCATAAGGTGTAAGTTTTACGTGGAAAGCCGTAAAAAGCATATTGTATAACTTAATGCTTAAGCGTATTAAAATATTATTAATAATAATAATTACACTATCACAATAAACTGAAAAAATTGCAAACAGCGTGAAAAAAGGTTAGTGTATATAAAAAAAACACCAAAGCATATATATGAAAAAACCAATTTTACTGGCTATGATGCTTTTCATTGCCAATATTGCATTTGCTGGCAGAGGTGCTTACCTTATCATAGAAAATAACACACCAAATGCGCTACATATCGAAAAAAATGATTGGCAATGCCTAACTGATACGACGCTTTCTCACACCATCCCAAGTGCATCTGCCACAAAATACTATCTTGAAGCAATCAATGACATATCATGCTGGTATAGAGCTTCGCAAGGAAGATTAAAAATTTTCGATAAGAACCATCAAGAAATTGCAATCACAAAATTCTCGCTATCTAATACAACGACAAAGCACATACTTGAATCCACAACAAGTGATGACTATAAAATAAAAGCTGCTGCTTACAATACGATTGACAGGGCATCAGGACAGGATCTTATATTTGTCCAAATTAATCCGAATGCTAACAAGTTAGACCCAAATTCTAATGATTATCAAAACTGGATGCGTAATCTAGGCGAAAAAATTGCATACAAAAAACTGTCTCAAGTGGTTTTACCTGGGACCCATGATTCCTTTACTTTTGACCTTAATGGCGCTGTGACTTGCCAGGCAGATCCTGATGCATCAGCTGCAGCTAAGATTCCTTATTTCGGCAAGAAATTTGCCCAAGCACAAGATCAAAACTTCATAACCCAGCTTAATCGTGGCATCCGCTATTTTGATGTGCGATTATGCCACCAACATGGCAAAGACTATACCACCCATTCACTGATTAGTAATAACACTTTTCAAAAGGAACTCAGTGGACTTGCTAACTTTTTAAACCAGCATCCCAAAGAAATTGTGATACTTGATTTCAACCACATGTATGGCTATGACAAGGCAGCACTTAGTAAACTACTTAATTATATAGAATCGTATTACAGCCAGTATCTTTTAAGCTATCAAAACTATAACCCTCAAAGCCTTATTAATAATATATGGCAAAGTAAAAGAAACCTTATTATTGTTATGCCTGATACACAAAAAGATATTGCCAAGAAAATAAACCCTGCAATTTCTGCCTATCTCTGGCCTGAAAGCACATTATCTTCGCCATGGCCAAATACAACAAACATTGATACTGATCTTGCAAAAAATACAGAAAGTCTGCACAACAGGGATCAAAATCAGTTATTTGTTAGTCAATTACAGCTAACGCCAAATGGTAATTATATCTTGCATAACCCATCATATAACTTATATTTTAATGCTTACCGCTATGCGCCAGAAACACATTCCTGGATAAACATAAATACAAGAAAAGGACTCAATATTTTTATCACTGACTTTTCTTCAGGTTATGACAGTACACTACTGGCAATAAAGGCAAACCAATAAGACTTGCCAGATAAAATTGATATGGTAAAAGTTACACTTTTGATAAAATCTCTTATACTTATCCATAGGCGTGTTTTACAAGGAACCTAGATGCGGTTTTTTTCGAACCCTTCAGATAAACAACAACGTTATACTGCTGTTTTTTTTGCATGGTGGCTCTTTATCAATGGGATCTTATCAATTTTAGTTGCAACACTACCTTTTATCGATGAGGCACTTCATACCCATTTACCACTGATCTCACAGAGCATGATTGGCCAGCTTTCCTTAAGGGTGAATACGGCATTATCTTTTATCTTTGGCTATACACTACTGCTTGTTGGACGAGGTATCTATAAACAACTTCGTGTATCCTGGATCCTTGCTTTAATCATGCTGGGTATTTTGTTCTGCAACAATCTTTTTATCTATGCAAAAATCAATGTCATTAATCTGTTATATTTGATTGAAATTATTGGTCTATTATTAAGCTGGAAAATTTTTAGTCAAAAATCAAAGAATCTCCGTATTACTTATTCACAATTTATCATCATATTATCCTTTATTATCGCCTTGGCTTATGGCGTTATTGGAAGCTACCTGTTAAAAGACGAATTTGTTGGTATTGATAACTGGACGGATGCCATTTATTTTACTGTGGTTACCTACAGTACCATTGGATATGGGAATATCCACCCTGTCACTGAAGAGGCTAAAATTTTTGTTACTACAATGGTTTTCTTTGGACTTGGCTCATTTGCAGCTATGCTTACTTTTATTGTCAGTGCGATTATCAATCGCATACAGGCTGTTTTTCAATCGTTCAAAAAAGGGAAAAAATATATGAAAGATCACATGGTTATTTGTGGCTTTAATGCTTTTACAAAGCTGATTATTCAACAGCTTAAATCTCAATCTACACCATACATCCTTATCGATCAAAGCAATGAAGATACCAGTCATCACCAGACAACATCTGATACGTTAAAAGGATACGCCTATGATGCGGAAATATTAAACAAAGCAAATATTCACCACGCAAAAAATGTGATCATTGCCTATGACAGTGATGCAGATAATATTTTAAGCCTTTTAAGCATTGCGGATACTTTAGAATCAAGCACAGCAAATAAGCCTGATATCGTTATTCGCATCGAACAAAAAGAGAATATCCACAAGGCAGAAAAGCTCGGCGCACGTGAAATTATCTCACCACTTGCCACCGCAGCTGAGCAATTAATATATAAAAACGCTAATTTCTAGCGGACACTTTAAAGTATTTATGATCGATCGACCAAGATTTATAAAGCACATTATAAATATTCACTGAAACAGCATTTAAACTTGACTGATAAATGTTTTCATATGCCTTTGATGCATTAATTTCTGTTGGCCCTAATAGCTCAATATTATATTTACGACACCATTTTCGAACGGTTGTTGTCTTAAAACCAAATTTGTTTGCAACCTCTTCATAGCTTAAGCCTTCACTAGCATATTGCTCTAAAACACTCTGCGCCGAGCATCCATATTTTTTTTTGAGGATAACCTCAAAACTCTGCGAATACTGATTTGCCATATACCTACTTCCCCCGAATTCAACTTACTGTTTATGCAAGTATCTTTATTGATACCGCAATTTTTAATCACAATCAAGTATTTAAACTACTTTTTATGTAATATTATTCCGCTAACCATGTTGATCTTCGCAAGAAAGTAAAAATGCCATACCAACCAATCCTGCATTATTTTGGCATTTGGCCGGTATAATTGGAGTATCCTGGTAAAGCGGCATTGCACGCGCCTGAAAGGCTGCTTTTATTCTCTTTATAATAATTTCTTGTTTTGAGATCGCACCACCAATAATAATAGTCTCTGGCGCTAAAATATGCGCAATTGAAACAAGCCCTGAACTGACATGATAGGCATAATCATCGAGTACGTTCATTGCTTCTTGTTCATTTTTGTTGATTGCATCAAGCAAAAACTCAACTGTTACTTGCGCTTTCGATGTTGCAATGCGGTATTGTTGTAACAGGCTTGATGCTGAAGCAAATTGCGCCCAGGCACCGCGAACCATTCCTGCATCTTTTGCTGCTTTTTCATTAGTGATGATGTAACCCAGCTCTCCTGCTGTATTATTCCTGCCACGGTAAAGCTTCCCATCGATAATAATTGCACCACCAATACTTGTACCAAGGGTTACCATCACACCCTGTTTAAGCCCTATAGCAGCACCTTGCCACAACTCTCCTAACAAAGCGGCATTCACATCGTTATCCATGCAAACAGGTAATTTTGTTTGTTGCTGTAGCAGCTGTTTTAGCGGGTAATTCACCAATGCTTTTACATATGAAGATCCAAGTGTGATCCTGCCTTCCTGGGTATCAACAACACCATGTGTGCAAAGGCCAACTCCATCAAACTGATGTTGTAAAGATAAATGCTTAAAAATCGTTACCAGGCGCGCAACCAATTCCTGTGCCTGTGTTAATTCTCCTGTATGCATTTGTGCATTAAAAATTAATTGACCTTTATTATCAACAACGCCGTATTTAATGAAAGTCCCACCAAGGTCAAAACATAAATACATTTTTTAAGCTTCCCTGAAAAAATAATTATTTTTTACGATTTAATTTATCTAACAAACTTTTAGGGAAATAAAATCGTTTCATACCAACGCTCTGTCTTAATGCATTAACCGTTGCAGGCGGCAATTCCTGTGATTTACCTGCACTGATATACCTTGGTAAGCAAATATCACCAAAGCGTACGCGCGTTAATCGGCTGACTTGTAAATCAACGGCCTCAAACATTCGTCTGACTTCTCGGTTACGCCCTTCTGACAAAGTAACATGATACCAACCATTTCTACCCTGCCCTCCAACAAAGCGAATACTATTAAAGCGTGCAGGCCCATCTTCTAATTCAACGCCTTCTCGTAATTGATCAATTTTCACTTGATCTACTTCACCGAAAACACGCACGGCATATTCTCGCTCGATCTGATAAGAAGGATGCATTAAACGATTTGCAAGCTCACCATCAGTCGTGAAAAGCAATAAACCTGTCGTGTTTACATCAAGGCGTCCAATCATAATCCAGCGCCCTTTTTGTAAACGAGGTAATGCTTGAAACACTGTCTTTCTGCCTTCAGGATCATCCTTTGTACAAATTTCTCCTTCAGGTTTATTATAAATAATCACACGTGGTCGAGATAGAATAATACCTTGCTGACGTAGTGCTTTGCCATCAACGATAATTTTATCATCTAAACTTGCCCGATCGCCAATTTGTGCTACTTTACCATTAACAACAACACGTCCTTGCGCGATCTTTTCTTCCATTTTCCGGCGCGAACCTAAACCCGCCTGGGCCAGTATCTTCTGTAACTTGTCAGTCTTACTTTGTTTGTTATTTCTATTACTTTGTTGCATTGTTATGATCTCAAATTATTCAAGCGCTTTTATTTAAAAACGTCTTTTATTGTTTATTATTGTGGAAACCTTACCCCATTTTCACTCATTCTCCAAGCAAAGTGTTTATAAACACCTGATTTTCCTTGCTCAATTAACCGATCAATATTTTCCTGATCAATTGCAAAGTCAGTACCGACAATATCAAGTGTGTCAACAAACACCACACGATTCCAATCATCAGGCGATAAATAGCGTTTTAAAGAGCCTGCTGAATAAAACTTCATAAATGCTTTTGTGAAATCAAAAATGTGTGAGATTTTCTGATACGCTCCTGGTTCACGCATGGCTCGCAAAGGATCATCTAATGGATCTAAACGAAATCCTAATGTTTCAAGATTAAATGCCTCACTTTCTGGGTGTTGCTCATTAACAAGCATATTTGCCGCATTGTAAATATATTTTTGACGATCAAATATCTCAACAGGGCAATTCCATACAAGCCCCCCATCGACAAGTACATCTTCCTCTTTATCCTTTTTACGCTTAATTGCTCTAAAAAATAGCGGGATACATGTTGAAATGCGCAAAGCCTCTGTAATCTTCATTTGTGGAGTTGTCTCATAGCTGTAAACTTCAGCACAAGAACGCGATAAATTTGTTCCTATAATAAATAAATCATTTCCAGTTCGCGCCTTTAGCATCTCAAAAGTAATGTCACCATGTCCAAGTTTTTTCTCAATTAAGTTGTACATGTAGTTGATAAACTCATCCCCCTTATACCAGCCAAAATCAGTTAATAAGCGAGTTGAGTTACTTAAAAAATTACGGCTTGCATCCGTAAAATCCGTATAGTCAATATGGCGAACAATCTCCTCAATTTCCTTGGCATTATAACCCACAGCAAGGAAAACTGCATAGATTGCCCCAGCTGAGACACCCGCAAAACGGTGAATATTCTTTAACACCCCCATTGATTGCAGTGCAGTAATCGCACCACTATAAGCAATGCCTCGAACACCTGCTCCTTCAAAAATAATATTTCTAAATGCATGAATATTTAGCTCATCAATATTTAATGCCAAAAAATGATTCACACGATTTGCCGCCGTAATCATTGGAAAACCAATGGCGGTTTCTAGTGGCTTTACTTTTGCTCGATAGAATACACGATAAAAGTTATCGATTCTATTGCGTAGATATGGCTTTAAACTTACTGAGCGCAAAACAGTTGTCTTGACTTTTTTGGTTGTACTTTCCTTTTCTAGTACAGGCAAGTCCATTAATGCATAAAAATAAGCGCGTAATACAGACATTTTTGTAGACTTAAGACTGTTATTACCTGCCTGTTTTCTGTTTTCTTCATTTAAATAAAACAACCGGTAAAAAAGAGAAAATGGTCTTATTAAATACCAGGGAAGCGCCTGCCTTTGTTCATAAATATATGGATTTATAAGCAGCTGTTTATAAATGATTTTTACATTTTGCTGTGCAAGCAATAAGCTGATCAGCGCACCATAACCATGTGCAATAACAATAACATGTTCAACTGCAAAATATTCAAGAATACTCTGTGCATCTAAGACACTTTCCTGTAATGTATAATCCTTATTCTTTTTTGGGCAATCACTTTGACCGTGTCCCATTAAATCATAAGCGATAATATTGTATTTGGTTGAAAACTCCCGAAATTGTGGCTGCCAGTTCTTTGCACTGCCTGCCAGGTTATGGATAAAAAAAAGTGTTTTCCTTTTTGGCAAAATTTCATTATGGTAAACGCTTAAACGACGCTTTGCCCGAAAATGCCGTTTCGTGATAGATAAAATCACAACCGCTCCTTAGTTATATACTTTTGAGCTTAACTGTAAACGAATCGTTGCCGCCTTATTATCTTGGCCAAGTTTTTGCAAAATATTCATCTTCAACGTTAAACTCTCCTTTGTTTTACCCTCAAGCTGAATATAACGATCAATAAAATCAAGTGCACTTTGGTACTGTTTGTCAGCATATTCAATATTGGCAAGCTCCCAATAAGCAGCAGGCGCGTTATTAGACTGCTTAATCGCATTTAAAAAGGCCGTTTTGGCTTGCCTTGTTTTACCTTGTAGCAATAAGCATTGTCCATAAAGACTAAATGTCTCAGCAAGCTTTGTATTTGTTCTAAGCACAATAGCTTTTTGAAAAAGCTGATTAGCATAAGAAAAATCCTTTTGCACACCACACAGAAACTGCGCGTAAAAATTATATGCCTGCGGATCTTCTGAAGCCATATACAAGGCCTTTTGAAAAGCATCCTTTGCTGTATCCATTAGCCCTAAATATTGATAATACAGCCCCTTGGCATAAAACACCTGTGCAATATTATCATCCTGTGATTCTGCTTTTAATAATTTTTCTTTTGCGCGATCAAGCATACCTCTTTGTGTGTATACAATAGCAAGTTGTGCATTGATTTTTGCAGCCTTCGTGTAATCTACTGATGGCGTTTCAGGCACCGGCATCTCTTTTGTTGTCGAGGTTGTACAGCCTGAAAACAAAAGTAATGTAAAGATTGAAACTATGAAAAACATCCCTTTTTTTATCTGCATTGCCTTATTCGCTTAATGTTTTTTGATAACGCATTTGACGCTTTGTTCTATCTTGCACAGTACCAACCAATTGGCCACAGGCAGCATCAATGTCATCTCCTCTTGTCTTTCTAATCGTAGCAACAAATCCCTGTTCCATCAAATATTGTTGAAAGCGATGAATACGATTATTGCTTGGTTTCTTGTAAGGTGTCCCTGGATATGGATTAAATGGAATTAAATTGAGCTTACTTGGCACTTGTTTTTGCCTTAATAAATCAACCAGCGCTTCAGCCTGCTCAAGGCTATCATTCACCTGATCCATCAATGTATACTCAAATGTAATCTCTTTATGTGGTCCTTTCTCTGCATAAAGCTTACATACTTCCATCAACTGATCGAGGTTATACTTCTTATTGATCGGAACTAACTGATCACGAAGTGCATCTGTAGGCGCATGAAGGGAAACAGCTAAAGAGACATCTGATTGTTCCAGCAAATCATAAATTCTTGGAACGACACCAGAAGTACTCAAGGTAACACGGCGTTTAGATAGCCCATAGGCATAATCATCCATCATAATATTCATCGCTTTAACCACATGATCAAAGTTCATTAAGGGTTCACCCATACCCATCATAACAACGTTTGTCACCATCCGGTCATGTACACCTTCTTGCTGTGATAATCGACGTACCGCTGTCCAGACTTGACCAATGATCTCTGCTACAGATAAGTTACGATTAAACCCTTGTTTACCTGTCGAACAGAAGCTGCAATTTAATGTGCATCCTATCTGAGAAGAAATACACAATGTCCCACGGCTTCCCTCAGGAATATAAACCGTTTCAATACAGTTACCGCCTTTGACTTCAATAAGCCATTTGCGCGTACCATCAACTGAGGGTTTGTCAAAAACAACTTTTGGAATGCTAATCTTTGCATACTGTTTAAGTTTCTCACGTAACCCTTTACTTAGATCACTCATTTGATCAAAATCGACCACAGCTTTTTGGTGAAGCCATTTAAAAACCTGCTTTGCCCGAAATGGCTTTTCATCAATGCTTAAAAAATAATTTTCCATATCTTTTAAGCAAAAATTCATTAAATTTGTTTTCTCTTCCATCGCTTTCTTTCATAACTTGTTTATTTATGTTTATATCTTTTGCACCTGCTGTAATAAATTACTACTGTTTACAGAATCTCAGCAGGAACAAACCTCAACCATTTCAGTTAGCTGGCATTATACCTATGTTTATTTTATAATCAATAAAAGTTAAAATATTTTACATAACACCAGGTGGCACAGTCTGCTCATAGGTTAAATCGGCAAAACGACAAAAACGCCCCTCAAAGTGCACCCTAACATTACCAATTGGACCATTACGCTGCTTACCAATAATAATTTCGCCCAGACCTTTATTATCTTCTTTGTCTTTATGATAAACCTCATCACGATAGACAAACATAATGACATCAGCGTCTTGCTCAATCGCACCTGATTCTCGTAAATCTGACATCATGGGTCTTTTATCCGCACGGTCATCAACACCTCGATTCAGCTGTGATAAAGCAACAACAGGAACATTAAGCTCTTTGGCCAGTGACTTTAAAGTACGCGAGATTTCAGAGACTTCCTGGGTACGATTATTTTCATAGCCTGGAACTTTCATCAACTGCAGATAATCCACAACGATTAAACTTAATCCATCGTTTTCCTTATAGACTTTCCGCGCACGTGAGCGCATCTCAGAAGGACTTAACCCAGCACTGTCATCAATATGCATATTGACATCTTTAGATAATATTTCCATGGCTGCGGTGATTTTTGCCCAATGCTCATCTTCAAGCCGGCCATTTCTTAAAGCACTTTGTTCAACCCGTCCAAGTGATGAAATCATCCGCAAAACAATATCTTCTGATGGCATTTCCAAGCTAAAAACTAATACAGGCTTTGTTGCACCTCTGGCAACATTCTCTGCTAGATTCATTGCAAACGTTGTCTTCCCCATCGAAGGTCTTCCTGCAACAATCACCAGGTTTGCCGGATGCAGGCCTGAAGTTAACTCATCTAAATCAGTAAAACCTGTTGCGGTACCTGTAATACCATCACTTGACTCCATCATTGCATCAATACGATCAATCACGTTTGGAATAATTGATGAAACCGATTTTGGCCCATCTGACTTTTGCACCCCACTTTCTGCAATAGAAAGAATCTTTTGCTCAGCCAAATCCATGATCTCTTCCACCTTGCGTCCTTGTGGTGTATAGACCATATCTGCAATATCTGTTGCGGTATTTAACAGCATACGCAATTTGGATCGCTCTTTGACAATTTCCGCATAAGCTGAAATATTTGCCGCAGTTGGGGTATTTTTGGCAATTTCTGCCAAATAATGTAAACCGCCAGCCTGATCAAGCGTTTTCTGATTCATTAAGGCATCACTTAACGTAATGATATCAAAAGGGATATCCTGCTGGATAAGCTGCTGCATTTGTTGAAAAATAATGCGATGCTGCACAGTATAAAAATCCTCGGCAGTAAGCACATCTTCAACCTTAGACCACATTTCATTATCTAAAATCAACCCACCTAAAACTGAGCGTTCTGCATCAAGAGAGGATGGTGGCCTTTTGATACGTTCTAATTGCTTATCTAATGATATTGCTTGATTTGCTTGCATATAAAACTGATACTTTTCTTTTTTTTACCATCAACAGCACATTCTATCATGAAAATGCATGCATCATTAGCAAAAATATTCTAGCATTATCTTTATGCATGAAAAGCACAGCAGAATATACAGATAAAGGGAGTATAAGATTGCTTTAGTTAGTGACAGCGAAGATAAAACTTATCAAGCAGTTACATCCTGGCATGAGCTTAGCGAACCATTAAAGCTATGTTGATACATCAGACTACCATAATGCATACATCTATAATCATCATGCCTTACAGTGATATAAATAGCATTTTCTTGTGTGATTATTAACCATACCAACTGCCTGCATAAAGGCATAACAAATAACTTCACCAACAAACTTAAATCCATTCTTCTTTAACCAGATACTCATAGATTTTGATACATGGGTCGCACTTGGAATATCATGATAAACTGCATAATCTCCTACTTGTGTTTTGTGGTCAACAAACTGCCACAACGCATCAACCATCGATTGCTTTTGAGATAGCTGCTGCCAGGCACGCGCATTGTTTATAATGCTTAACAGTTTTAAACGGTTTCGAATAAGGTTTTTATTCTGCATTAAATGATCAATTTGTTTCTCATGCATCATCGCAACTTTCTCAATATCAAAGTCATAGAAAGCCTGCCGATAAAAATCACGCTTTTTTAAAACCGTCTTCCAGCTAAGCCCTGCTTGCATACCTTCCAAACAAAGCATCTCAAATAGTTTTTGTACATCATAAACAGGCTTCCCCCACTCTTTGTCATGATAATCAATCATATCTAGATCACTATCGACCCACTCACATCTCATTTTTATCATTGTTTTGTTCTTTGGTTATTCCCTTTAGCTACTAGTGTAACACTGACAGCTAACTTTCATATTATTTAACGGTAATTTGCAATGATATCAAACCTTTTTCCAATAGCCTGCCTAATAAAAATATCATGACAAATTTTATAAATCACGCTAGTATGATCCAACCGGAAAAATATAATGAAAGAAACATGCTTAATTACAAGGAATTACCAAAAGGTGTACTAAACATCAATCTAATTCAACTTTTCTCAACGGTTGGGTATGCCGTTTTGATGGGCCTTTTAAATTTTTATTTGAATAACCATACCTCCTTAACGCGAACCGAAGCTAATACATTAACGGCAAGCTTTTTTGCCTTAAACTTTTTATTCCATCTTTTAGGTGGCACGGTTGGTGGCCGCTATTTAAGCTTTCGCGGGCTGTTTTGTGCCAGCCTTTTGCTTCAGTTTATTGGCTTGATATTAATTGCCATTCATCAGCATACGATTATCTTAATTGGTATGGCAACTTTTATTACAGGCTCTGGACTAAATGTCAGCTGTATTAATATGATGTTAACCCAGCTTTTCTCTCAAGATGACAAACGCCGCCGTATTGCATTTTCCATTAACTACAGCTTTATGAATATGGGGTTTGTGTTAAGCTTTTTTGTGGCTGGAATTTTACAAGGCCATGACTTATATAGTCTTGCTTTTATTTTTGCTGCTGCCTGT
Organism: Facilibium subflavum; assembly: GCF_003574485.1. GTDB lineage: Bacteria > Pseudomonadota > Gammaproteobacteria > Francisellales > Francisellaceae > Facilibium > Facilibium subflavum. The sequence continues at coordinate 2,311 of NZ_QLIT01000233.1, read as the reverse complement.
ATTATTATTGCTGTATTAATTCACCTAAAAACATGGAAATATGTCCATGATAAAGGTACTTACTTTGCTGATGTGTTTTCCAAATCAGATGCGCGTTTTTATGTTGCACCTGTTATTGTCATTGCATGCTTGATATTTGCCTATTTCTTAATGCATCATCCTGAGCTTGCATCACAACTTATTTATGTTGTCTTTGTTATCGTTTTAGCTTATATGCTTTTCTTAGCCAGTAAACAGGAAAAAGCCTATCGTACTAAAATATATGCCTATTTAATTTTAACTGTTGCTAGTGCCATTTTTGCCTGTGTGCAGGGCTTACAGTCAACTGCTTTGGAAAACTTTGTTGAATTTAATACCTCTAAGTCCTTGTTTGGCATTCCAATTCAACCGGCGACGGTGAATATGTTTGAAAGCCTTGGGGTTATTGTGTTTGGATTTATTCTGGCAAGCTTGATGAAAAAACGCCAGGAACAACAAAAACCTTACAAGCCTGGATACCTTGTAACCAAAGGGCTAAGCTTTTACATCATCGCCTTTTTGATGATTCCCTTAGGCATCATCTTAGCCGGTGAAACACACCTGGTACACGTGATTTTCCCAATATTGCTGTTAATCATTGTCTCTGCTGGTGAAATTCATGTTAATGCCGTTAACTATGCCATGGCAGGAGAAATGATCAAGCCACATCACCAGGGCTTATTTACTGGCTATTTATTTATGAATGTGGCCTTTGGTATCAATCTGGCAGGACCTATTTCTAATTTTGCATTGGGACACTCTGAAAACGCGCAGAACATTACTGCGGCATCTACAAACCCAATGTATATGAAAGTCTTTTTGATCATGACTGGTGTTGCCATTGTGATTACGATCATCTTTGGTTTATTAATGCGTATGCTTAATAGAATGTTGGATGCGCAAAAACTGCAGCCTATCTTAGAAAGTGAGCTAGAATAATATACTTGCCTCATAAATAAAAATGCCGCTTTAAGCGGCATTAAAGTTATTTGATAACAGTTTTAACTGCCTGAAATAATATGATTATTAGCATCTGTTGATTTAGCATCTGTTGGCTTGGCACCAAGACTCGGGTTTGTCCAGTAAGCTGCCACTGTTGGTAAGGTTTCAGCTTCAGCCTGCGCCATCGTGCTTGATAAGGCCGCAATACAAGCTGTTTTATCATCACCAGTTAATGGCGACATAATCTGTGCTTTTTCTAATTGTTTTGAATAATATTCACTTTGGCCATCAAGCGTTGTCAGAGGCTGGTTTGCGGCATCATCATCCAAATTATAACGCGGCTCAAAAATCACATCTTCTGTATTGGCATTGTTGTCATAACAGTTGACTTCTTCGCCTGTTTGAATGTTTTTACACACCTCTGGAATACCACTGATTCGCCCAAAACCTTCATATTGAACATATTTCTCGGTGTTATCATCATCCGTGTAGATTAGCTTCAGTGGCGCATCAAATGCGGTTAAGTTACCATCACTATCCTGGAAGGTAATATATTGCTGCCATTGGTTATTACCCGCCTGCCAAGAATAAAAAACCGGCTCAGCAAAACGCTCTGCCCTGGAGTTCGTTGTAAAAAGTTCCCATATTCCGTTATTGGCCATAGAAATGCTTGGCGTTTCTGATACATCAGTTAATTGATTATTACCATCAACCGTCCCAGTCGGACCCAATAATATATAAGGACTCTGCGCATCAATATCCATGACAATCGTATATTTAATACTCTCTACATTTTCATTGGTACTATAGTTTGCAATTGTGCCATCTACCTGAACAGGGCATTGATCAAAACAATATAAGGTCAATGTAGATGCACCAGAAGAAGGCGCTTCAATTGCATTAGTAAAGATACGAATTTCTGTTCCATTGGTAGGCGCTTTATAGATATTACCATTTTCGAAATCTTCAAGCGGCAACCCAGTAAAGCCAATACCTGGAATGTCAAAAGATAAGAATCTTCTGCCATTGTTAAATAAGGTTTCGGTAGAGTACGGTTCAGCTGCTTGTGTTGCAATGGTACAACCACTGCCATCATTACACACTTGCGTTCCAATTTTATCAAACCGTTGTGCCGTACTGTTCCATTCAATTACTGGATTACTTGACTGCTCACCCTGGCTTGGTAAATGTACAATCACATCAACCCCTGCAAGCTCACTTAACGTTTTATTTTTTACTGTGTTTTTCTCTAAACGATTAGGTTCTGTGAACCAATTTTTTTACCGCATCCAAATCAAACTCCCAGAAAAGTTTAAAAATCCACTAAAACTGATTATTGTTTTATCAAATC
>NZ_QLIT01000232.1 GCF_003574485.1 Facilibium subflavum | reverse complement strand
GAGATGTCTACTCGACACAATAAGTATATTGGCCAAAGTATAAATGCACATATTAATGAGAAAGTGAAAGAACCTGAGTTTGATGCGTATTATACAAGAGCAAAGCTGATAAGTGAAATCTCTCAAAAAGTATATGAACTTAGAATTTCGGCAGGATTGTCGCAAAAAGAAATAGCAAAAAAAGCACATACAACACAACCAGTTATTGCCCGTTTGGAAAGCGGAAAAGATTCGCGTATACCTTCCCTTGAGCTTCTGGCAAAAATTGCACATGCAGCAAATAAAAAGCTAGACTTTTCGTTTTTTTAAAAATCTGAATTTAGGTGGGCCTAGTTCAATTACATCAATTAATTCAAATCGCCCATGATTGGGATGATTGCTACCTTCATCAGTTCCATATCTATGGTAAAGATTATGGATTATACAGAGATGATGATATTATGTTTTCTAACAATATACACAAAGTATTTATTGATGCGTAACACCAATCATAAAAAAGAGCATAATGGCATGGAAATCATCGATGCACATATTCACTTTTGGGATTTATCACAACAAATGAATCAATGGGTTTTAAATGCCGATAAGCGCTTACAGAAAAACTTTACACCAGAGCAGTTACCTAAGCGCACATTTGTGCATATTGAAGCACATGATTCAAGTATTGACACTTTACATGAGGTCAACTGGCTGACGCAAGCGTTTCCTGATACGTCAATGCGATATATCTCATGTATTGATTTTTTTCAAAGCTTTCCACAGTACAAAGCGCAAATTGATCGCTTAAGGGCTTATGATCATGTTGTTGGTGTGCGACAAATACTTGCTTATCATCCCAAAGCAGCTTATTCCCCAATGAAATCAAATCAATTACCAGAAGATTTTAAGCAAAAGCTGGCTTACCTGGCGCAACACAATATGGTCTTTGAATGCCAGATGTATCCTCAGCAAATTATAAATTGCCTTGGCGATATTGAAAAATCAGCTGTGACAACTGCTATTGAGCATTTTGGTTTGCCATTATGTGCATCAGATAAAGATATGCAGTACTGGAAGGCGATGGTTGATGCAATTGCTAATAAAACCAATATTTTTGTCAAACTATCCGGGTTTTTTATGTTAAATCAAAGCAAAAAAGATATGCAGTATTGCCTTAAATATCTACTTGATAGAATTCCCAGCAACCGGCTTTGTTATGGTTCAAACTACCCTGTTTGTCACACTGAAAATTATGATTACTGGTTTGAATTGTTAAAAACAGTGATCCCAGATAATACTTATGCAGATATTTTCGCGAATACAGCACGAAATTTATATTGGAGATAGTCGAGGTTTTATTGCGTATGTACAGGCCGATTATTACTTATCGTTACCAAGCTTAGCTGCATACCAATCATGATTATGCATAATATTAAGCCACCATCGGTCCATTTTTTGTTGATTCATTTGTTGCCAATCTGGCGTATGTGTTACTAACTCATGGCCGAATATCTTACCAAGCTCATAGAGTTTTTTTTCTGTGGCAAATTGTATTTCTGCCCATTTGTCCGTGGGGGAGTATTGAAATAACTGTGTAAATTCTTTCATAGGTTATAATGGTTAAAACGTATAATCTAAGGACGAAAGATGAAAAACAAAGAACAAAACAAAGCATTAGATCAAGCGCTTGATCTCATTGTCGAATCAGGTGCTGATTTATCCAATCTATTTAAATCAGATGGCGTATTGAAGCAATTAACCAAAGGTCTGGTTGAACGTGCTTTACAAGGTGAACTAAAGGCGCATCTTGGTTATGACAGGCATGAACGTAGCGATTCTGCTAATGCACGTAACGGCACGGCACGAAAAAGCGTAATAACAGAAGATGGCCTATTGGAAATTGATGTGCCTCGTGATCGCTTAGGTGAAT
>NZ_QLIT01000231.1 GCF_003574485.1 Facilibium subflavum | reverse complement strand
GTGACCTTTGCCAGCGCTTCACGAGTATTGATACAACCAGTTTTTCAGTTTCTGGGGAGTATGACACCGAAAGTGATGAAAGAACGATCACGGTGACAAAAGGCTACTCCAAGGACCACCGTCCAGATTTAAATCAGGTAGTTCTGGAGCTGGTGAACAGTCAAGATGGCGGCATCCCTTTGATGATGAAGAGTTTTGATGGCAATACAAGTGATAGTAAGATTTTTAAAGATCGCTGCCAACAGCTGTTAAAATCATTAAACGCAAGTGATGGCCCACACTATTTGGTTGGAGACTCAAAACTGTATTGTGAAGATAATGCCAAACACTTAAGTCAACTTAAATTTATCACCCGCATTCCACGCACGTATAAAGAGGAAAGCAAAGCGATCAATGCTGCCATAACGGCGAACCAATGGGTGAGGGTTGATACAAAGAGTAGATGTTATGAATATACAACGAACCATTTAGGCATAGAACAACGCTGGTTAGTGGTTGACTCACAATCTGCAAGAGAACGCGCAAAAAACACCTTGGATAAGCAGGTAGATAAAGAATTTCAGGCAGCCTTAAAAGCAGCCATGCACCTTCGGAATAAACCATTTGATTGTAAAGCTGATGCAGTGAATGCTTT
>NZ_QLIT01000230.1 GCF_003574485.1 Facilibium subflavum | reverse complement strand
AGCTGAAAAACTAGTAGTATCAATACTCGTGAAGCGCTGGCAAAGGTCAAGCTGATCGCAAACATGTGCTGCTATCTCAGTGTAAAGTAGCTCACAACCATAATCATGAATCGCATCTAAAACACGACCCAACCGGTGTCTATTCAGATCAGATGCCTCTATCTTTTGATCAAATAAAACATCAAGGGCCTTCGTTTCAAAAAACTGGGGCGTTAAGGATAAGGGACGGCTAGCAAAACCTAAGCCATTCATGCATAAAGCAGCTAAAACCTCACCGGGTTTTACCTTCTCCTGGTCAGAAAAACCTAGCTTCTTGTTCACGAAATCAATAATCCCAAATTTCTTGAATATCCCAGTTACTAATCCCAGATGATCCAGGTTCTTCGTTTGTAAAATTTCCATTTTGAATACAGTTTGCATATAACTTTGTGAAATATCCTACACGAAAAAACTTTAAAATGCTTTATTAGGCATGATCAATGTGTGTAACTGCAACCCAACTTGCTAAAACCATCAGAAACTGTTTTGCAAATAAAAACCGTAAAATGATTTACGGGTGGGATATTATTTAATCATATTCTCTAAAGACTGAAAGTATTTTTGCTTTTGCGCTTGCAATTCTATATTGATGCTCAGTAGCACTATAGGAAATTTCTTGAGAATCACCAGGGTTTATATGCGCCCCAATCACCTTTTCTTTAAGCCTAACCAACAGTCCAATACCTTCCTGACCAGAAAGCGCTTCAACCTCCAGATCACCCCTGCTTATACCGCTGAATTTAAGCTGTGCTTCAGCAGAAAGTCTTTGTGCTAACTCTGGGTTAATATTATTTAATATATTATATAAACTGTCGATATATGCTTCTGTCATATTTGGATCTAAGACAATCGCACGAATCACCTCTGGCTGCTTAGCTGACTCAGTATTTATAATCATCCTAGATAAAATCTGAGCAATATCTTCAGATGTCAACTCTGATTCAAATAAAGGTTGAACAATACTTTTAACAACAAGTTCAGTTTCACCATCATTTTCCAGGTAAGTACTTAAAATATTTGCAGAAAGAAAAGCTACATCATCAATAGTTCTACCAACATTAATCGCTTGACTTATCATCGCACTAATAGTAGTAGCCGTGCTTTGTTGTTCTGCTACCTTTTGTACAAATGCTTCCGCTACTATTTTAGAAGCAATGCCCGATAATTGGTCAATTGGTGCATTATTACTAAGTGCCTGTGTAAAACGCTTAATCTCTGGAGTCTCCAAATTTTGAAATGCTTCAGAAGCTGTCTCAATAGGTTGATAAGCTTCATTCACAGGTATCGTCCGTGATGTATCAACCACTTGAATACCATCAGGAAGCGTACCGCTGATAAAATATGTCCCCGTTTGAGAACTCTCAAAAAGCACTTCCTCAGCAGGTTCAGCATAAATGTTGACATTTGAGGCTGAAATAACTACATTTGACCCTATATCTGAAGTTAACTGAGAACCATCAGGCGTCGTAAAGGTAAATGTTCCATCACCATTATTCACAACGGTTGAACCACTTGG
>NZ_QLIT01000229.1 GCF_003574485.1 Facilibium subflavum | reverse complement strand
AGCGTGGGCCTTCACTTGCGTTTAATGATTTTAACAGCTGTTGGCAGCGATCTTTAAAAATCTTACTATCACTTGTATTGCCATCAAAACTCTTCATCATCAAAGGGATGCCGCCATCTTGACTGTTCACCAGCTCCAGAACTACCTGATTTAAATCTGGACGGTGGTCCTTGGAGTAGCCTTTTGTCACCGTGATCGTTCTTTCATCACTTTCGGTGTCATACTCCCCAGAAACTGAAAAACTGGTTGTATCAATACTCGTGAAGCGCTGGCAAAGGTCAAGCTGATCGCAAACATGTGCTGCTATCTCAGTGTAAAGTAGCTCACAACCATAATCATGAATCGCATCTAAAACACGACCCAACCGGTGTCTATTCAGATCAGATGCCTCTATCTTTTGATCAAATAAAACATCAAGAGCCTTCGTTTCAAAAAACTGAGGCGTTAATGATAAGGGACGGCTGGCAAAACCTAAGCCATTCATGCATAAAGCAGCTAAAACCTCACCGGGTTTTACCTTCTCCTGGTCAGAAAAACCTAACTTCTTGTTCACGAAATCAATAATCCCAAACTTCTTAAATACCCCAGTTACTAATCCCAGATGATCCAGGTTCTTCGTTTGTAAAATTTCCATTTTGAATACAGCTTGCATATAACTTTGTGAAATATCCTACACGAAAAAACTTTAAAATGCTTTATTAGGCGTGATCAATGTGTG
>NZ_QLIT01000228.1 GCF_003574485.1 Facilibium subflavum | reverse complement strand
CAGCGTAATCGTGCTATCAATCACTGAAGCAGCAGCGTTCTCCACATAATTTAGTGTACCACCTGCCGTCAACACAGGCGCATCATTGACCGCGGTGACATTTACTGTGCTGGTAACTGCTGTGGCATTATCGTCACCATCATTGACTACCCAGCTGATTGTTCTGGCATTCGTATCTGGATTTTCAGACGTGTTTTCATAGGTCACACTTCTTAATGCACTTTGATAGGCTGCCAGTGTGTCACTTCCTGTTAAGGTTAAAACACCTGTCGATGCATTATAGCTGCCAGTAATATTTACCGTATCACTAAAACCTAAAACGTCTTCCCCTGAAGCAAAATTGCCACTGATCGTCACCGTCGCACTTTCAATATTTGTATCATCAATATCACTCAGCGTAATCGTGCTATCAATCACTGAAGCAGCAGTGTTCTCCACATAATTTAGTGTGCCACCGGCTGTTAATACAGGTGCATCATTCACCGCAGTCACATCAATACTCAGGGTGTAACTTGAGGTGGAATTTGTGGTACCATCGCTTACATTAAAGGCAAAACTGTCATAGCTGCTACCATTGGCATCAGGATCTGAAGTAAAAGTTAACTTACCTGCATCAAGGTCGGCTTTACTAATCGTTTGATTATAAAATACGTCTGAACCATTAAGCTTCAAATCCCCAACCGTTTCTACCACTTTAATTTGAATGTTTGCCAACGTATCACCATCCACATCAGCAAAGTTAAAGTCATTTGCACTAAACGTATAGGCCGTATCTTCACTGGTGGTGACCGTATTATTCGCCGCCGTTGGCGCATCATTCACCGCAGTCACATCAATGCTCAGGGTGTGACTCGATGCAGAGTCAGCCGTGCCATCATTGACACTAAAGCCAAAACTGTCATATCCGGCACCATTGGCATCTTGTGCTGGAGTAAACACCAATAACCCGGCATCAATATCCGTTTTGCTAATGACTTGATTTAAAGTGACATCGGAGCCATTCAACTGCAAACTACCAACGCTCTCTAATGTTGTGATTTGAACACTGGCCAGACTATCACCATCCACATCGGCAAAGTTAAAGTCACTTGCACTAAACGTATAGGCCGTATCTTCACTGGTAGTCACCGTATTATTCGCCGCCGTTGGCGCATCATTCACCGCAGTCACATCGACTGTCATTGTATAGGTTGACGAAGAATCAGCCGTGCCATCATTGACACTAAAGCCAAAGCTGTCATATCCGGCACCATTGGCATCTTGTGCTGGGGTAAACACCAATAACCCAGCATCAATATCCGCTTTACTAATCACCTGATTTAATGTCACACCACTACCATTTAGCTGTAAACTTCCCACGCTTACCAACGTGGTGACTTCAACACTGGCCATTTCATCATTGTTTGAGTCAGTGTAATTAAAATCCGCGGCTGTAAATGTATAGGCAGTATCTTCATTCGTTGTCACCGTGTTATTTGACGCTTCTGGAGGAAGATTGGCTGCAACGACTTCTATCGTCATTGTATCGATATCTGTTGCTGTCTCAAAATCGGTAGAGGTTATTGTCAGCGTGTCTGTACCTGAAAAACCTTCATTATTCTGATAAACCAGGGTTGCCAAAACATCATTAATCATATTTGGATCGCCACCAATCGTTAAATCGTTACTATTATTGCTACCCTCAATAACTGTTACAAATTCATTCTCTGTGACGGTCAGGGTCCCCCCTGTTACCTGAAGTCGAACTTTCTCTAAATCAAAGTCAGGATCCGATACCGAGATATTGTTTATTGCTAAAGAGACTCCCTGGTCTGTTGTTAAACTTGACCCTGATGAAAACTGATAGACGCCTGCATGGCCTGTCGCTGTAGCAGAACCTGATGGATACGGTGTTCCTGCAGCCAATTTGCTGCCATCTGCGCTTAGTGAAACTGAATATCCGAATTTAGCATCATTCTCAGTTACAGAGTCTGTTATTGTACTAGCTTGCTCCCACTCACTACCATTCCACTGGTACATATAGACCTTACCCATGTTGAAACCATTTGGGTCCTCAAAGTTAGTAAATTCTGTATCAGAAACAGCGATTGTCGCACCATCTGAGCTTAAACTAATTGCATATGCAAACCCATTACTTGCAGACTGATCTGTTATATTGCTGCCTTGTTGCACCCAGGTACTGCCATTCCAATTATAAACTTTACCAACTGGAATAAAACTATCTACATCATTCATAGCTATGGTATTACCATCTGCACTTAATGATATGGTTTTACCTGCCTGTCCGCCACTACCTGAGCCTTCTATATTATTTCCTCTTTGCACCCAGACACTACCATTCCAATCATAAATCTGTACATACCCTGAATCTGTGCCGTTGATACCATCGGCAAAAGGAGAGCCAATGGCGATGGTGTTACCATCATCACTTAATACAGCGGAAAAACCCAAATTATTACCCGACGCGCCCCCATCTATCGCAGTACCTCGCTGCACCCAGCTGCTGCCATTCCAGTCGTAAATGTTGACCCGCCCTGCCTCTGAGGCGCTGTTATCGGCTCCTGCTGTTCCAATAGCAAGTGTTGTCCCATCTTGGCTCAATGAAACAGATGAACCTAAAAGATCCAAAGATGCTGATCCATTAAAATCACTTCCCATTTGCCCCCAGCTACTGCCATCCCAAGTATAAACCCTGACAAGCCCTGTGCCAAAATTCGCGTCTTCTGCGCCAATAGCAATAGTATTGCCATCTGCGCTTAAGGAAATAGATCTTCCAAAGTTGCCATTCCCTAATGTTCCTTCAATATCGCTGCCTCGTTGTGCCCAGAGACTGTTAACACTGTCCCACTCATAGATGCTGACCCTGCCTGCATTTACACCACTGTTATCATACTTTGGCGCACCAATAGCCATAATGGTACCGTCATCACTTAATGAAACAGAAGCTCCTGACTGCTCTTCTGCCTGACTGCCATCAATGTCGGCGCCAAGTTGTTCAACATAGTCACCAATGGTGTTAACCGGCGCTGCAAGTTGGTTGTTATAACCGGTAAACAGAACGATCTCTGAAATTTCAACCTCGCCTGCCTGGTATTCCAGTACGCCATCAGCATTTACGCTTTGTGCACCTGTTGCATCGGTTGATGCTGCAATATCAGCTTTTGTTAATTCTGTTAGTTGCTGGATAAATACCTGGCCCTTAGCACCTTCAGCAACGTTACAGCCGTAGAATAATATGTCACCTGTTAAGGCCAGCGATTGGCCCCAGAGGGCTAATTGTTCTTGATAGTCTAACAAGTTGTCGCTATTTAACGTCATATTGCCTAGCTGAAGCTCACCCTGGTTACCATGTGAAATAATATGCAACCCGTCTAAACTTTGGTATTTCTGCATAATGTTTGCAACCTGGTCAACACCATCCTCATCTGGTAAAATTACCTCAATCGCTGTATCACGAGAAACATTACCTATTAATATATGTGGATCCTGCACACGACTATCAATGATTATAACCTCTTTGAATTGGCTATAATCAATTGCTAAATTTTCGATATCAGAGCCAATTGCCTTTAACAAACTCTCTGTCGCCTTAACATTGTCATTTTTTTCGATGGCTTCAAGCATCGTTTCATGTTCTTGTGCACTGACACCATCAGCTAAATCTACAGATTGATCTATTGTCGCAATCGCCGCACCATCATACATGTAGCGAGACTCCAGTTCCTGCATTAATGATGGTTGAGATAGCTTTTCATCACCAGGCGCGTTTTTCATAAAATCGCGCATTCTCTGAGCTAATTTGTTGAGCTTCAACATAAGTGGGCACCTCTATACATTTATTCTTTAACAATTCAAGTATAGTGCTCGTGCAAATAATACACAAAACGAAGAAAACGCTTTTTGTATAAGTTTTGATCCATTATTCTATGGTTTTTTTAACATCGTAATGTGAGATTTTGTCTTGCTTCACTTCATATTTTCAGCAATTATTGCAGAAAACAGCAATAGAAAATCATCCTACTCGACCATATACCACTTACAAACCAGTCTTCTCCCTTCACATTTTACGAAGCGCTATATCTGTACATCTTTCCAACCCGTAAATCAGCTTGTAAACGCGCCATTTCAATCGCGGCATTAACAGCATAAGCACCTTTATTACCGCGCTCACCCCCAGAACGCGCTAACGCCTGTTCTTTATCATGCGTTGTCAACACACCAAAAATCACCGGAAGATCATAGTGCATCATTACCTGTTGTGTGCCTTGTGATACCTGTTGGCAGACATAATCATAATGATCTGTCTGACCACGAATAACACAGCCTAAAAGCACGATTGCATCATACTTTTTTGTTTTGGCTAACTGTTGTGCGGCAAAAGGTAATTCAACCGCCCCAGGAACCTTCACAACAAAGGGTGTGGTAATGCCTTGATTTTCTGCCTCATCCAGTGCGCCTTGTAATAATTTATCCGTGATTAAATGATTAAACTCACTAACTGCAATTGCAATTTTCATAGATGGTTATACTCCTTTTACATGGTTATAGTATGTTTTAACTGTAGTTTCTTAACTTCAAGATAAGCCCGATTCAATTGATGAACCTTTGATGCTGATCCAACAGTAAGCACTGAAATACCTGCTGCTTGAAGTGCTTTTAGTTTTTCTGGGCTGTTGGATAGCAACTGACAAGATGTAAGGTTAAAATAGCGCAAAACCTGAATAGCCGAATCATAATTACGATTATCCACAGGAAGGTTTAAGGCTTTATTTGCTTCTATTGTATTTAATCCTTTTGTGCGTTGAAGCTCATAGGCTTTTAACTTATTGATAAGACCAATATCACGACCCTCTTGATCCAAATAAATTAAAATACCTCCATGTACAGAAATCTGTGCTAATGCATGATGCAACTGAGATTGACAATCACACTTTAATGAGCCAAACAAATCGCCAGTAATGCACGATGAGTGAATCCGTACCAATGGGTTTTCATTGATGTTTTTACTCAATACCTTAATTTCTTTTTGACTGATAGGATCGACAAATACATGCATATCCAATAATCCATATTTATCAAAATGAATTGGTGTGGATACAGCCTTGTCGATAAATACCTCTTTAGATAAGCGATATAACCTTATATCTTCTATGCTTAAAACATTGATATCATGTTTTTTTGCAAAGCGTGTAATCTGCTCACCTTTCATCATCGAGCCATCTTTGTTCATAAGCTCGCACAAAACACCTGCTGGATGAAATCCTGCCATAGAAACCAGATCAACACTGGCTTCAGTATGTCCTTGGCGCTCTAATACACCATAAGCATTGGCAATCAAAGGGAAAATATGCCCTGGCTTATTAAGCTCACTTGCTGTCGCACTTGGGTTAGAAGCAACAGCAATGGTATGTGCACGATCAAAGGCAGACACCCCAGTTGTTACACCTTCTTTTGCTTCTATGGTTACGGTAAAAGGCGTTTTGTATTGACTGGTGTTATCATCTGTTTTCACCATCGGCGCCAAACCAAGTTGTTTTGCATGTTCAGGTGAAACCGCCAAGCAGACAATACCGCTTGTGTGTTGCAACATAAAATTTATTTTTTCAGCATCAACCAGCTGACCTGGAAAAATCAAATCTCCCTCATTTTCACGTATTTCATCATCAACAACAATAACGGCTTTGCCATTTTTTAGACTTTCAAGCGCGCGCTCAACACGTTTTTTAATTTTCTGATACATAACGGTATTTCTCCATATAAGTGTGTATGTGTTTACCAATAGGATCAGCCTCAAGATTTACTTTCATGCCAACCTGATAATGCTGAACAATGGTGCTTTTTTGTGTATGCGGGATAAATGTCACCGTAAAATATTGATCGAACACATCAATCACGGTAATACTCATACCATCTATTGCGACAAAGCCTTTATTGACCAGATAGCAAAGGATATTTTTATCTGCATTAATACCAACCAAAAGTGCATCACCTTGTAATTCAATGAAACGGATCTCACCAACACCATCAACATGCCCTTGCACCATATGTCCACCGATAAAATCGCCATAGCGAAGACTAAGCTCAATATTGACATAGTCCTTGTCAGATAAATAAGCTAAATTTGTTTTTTGTAAGGTTTCAGCAACCGCTTCAAAACACGCCTGCTGCTCATCCACCTCTACAACGGTTAAACATATACCATTAATCGCAACACTATCACCAATACGACATTGATGTGCTTGAGAAAACTTAACCCAAAGTGTTAGAAGGTCTGCTTTTTTCTCAAGCCTGTTGATAACACCTATTTCTTGTACAATGCCACTAAACATAACTTTCCTCCAATTCACCACGAAATAAAACATCGTTATCCACCCAATATCGATCCAGTCGATTAAGTGGTCTTTTTTGATGAAACCCATTGATTAAAACAGGCGCTATAAACCCATGTACTTCATTGACCAAGCCTTCACGAAAAAATGCCTCATGAAGCTTCTGGCCACCTTCAACCAAGATGCTGGTAATACCTTTTTCTGCCAATATAACCAGCATTGTCTGAATAGAAAGCCTGCCTGATTGGTTAAGCGCAAGCTTGATGCATTCGACACCTTTTTGGCTTAGTCTATGAAGTACGTTTTCATCTGTTTGCTCGCCACAAAATAATATTGTTTTTGCAACTGTTGTATTAAATACATGCGCATCTAATGGCAAAGCCCCTGAGGCAGAAACAACAACACGTAAAGGCTGATTAATAATATCAGCATCTGTATGTCTTACCGTTAAAAGCGGATTATCATCAAGTACCGTTTTTGCGCCAACAATCACCGCATCTAAGCGATTTCGCAAATTGTGTACACTTTGCTGAGATAATGCATTGGTAATTTGCTTTGTATCACTTTTTGCAACCGTGAGCTGCCCATCAACAGACATACCCCATTTTGCAACAACATAAGGCTTTTTGTGCTGGTAAAAGTAAAAAAAGATCTTATTTAATGTGCAAGCTTTCTCACGTTCAATACCAACCACTACTTCTATTTGATGTGCTTTTAATATCTGTATTCCCAAACCTGAAACACAAGGATTTGGGTCTTTCGTAGCGATCACAACTTTTTTAACACCTGCCTTGATCAGTGCATCTGTACAAGCGCCGGTCCTTCCTTGATGACAACAAGGTTCAAGTGTCACATAAACCGTTGCATCTACTGCCTTCTCTCCTGCTTGCTTTAATGCCATTATCTCAGCATGATCACCCCCGGCATATTGATGCCAACCCTCACCAATAATCTGACCATTTTTAACGATAATGCAACCGACCATTGGATTAGGTGAAACGGTTAAATAGCCGCGCTTTGCCAACATTAATGCTTGCTGCATATAAAAGTGTTCAACTGATAACATAATCGCTTACCCTTTTGTGTTCACACTCAGGGCAGGATAAAATCGAAATAGAAGCGGGGCTTTTTCAGTTTAATATAAGATATATAAAACTACACCCTTGACTTACTATTTAACGCTAAAGCTATTACCATGCTGCAAAGCAATCAAAAAAAACCGCTGGCAGCTATACAAATAAAAGCTTCAATCGCTTCATTATAAGTCAATTTCTATCTTCTTTCATCCGGACTGTAACCGTCGGCTCTGGCTTCTCACCAGATCTGCTGACCTTTTGAATGACTCAAAAGCGCTCGTGGGCTGTTTGCCTATGCAAAATACCACCGGTGGGGAATTTCACCCCGCCCTGAAGATTTCATTAATGCGATTATATTGATTAAGAAAAGAAAAGTCTATTGTCACAACAAGCATCCTTTAAAATCCACTTTCTTTTACCCAAAGCATCAATATACGCCGCCATAACCGCCCTGCCAGAGACTTGCGATCAACATCGATAAATACTTTACCACGCATTACATGTGGCAGTGCATAATCAATTTTTTGCGCAGGTTCAAGCAGCAATAAAAATACACTGTTTTGTGGTTTACTTTGACCTTCTTGATCTGTGTTTGTGACAATACTTCCCCCCAGATTCGAGGCATGATATGCCCCAAGCGGTGCTGAGGCGCGAATAAAGCTTAGATGATCTTTATCTTCATCTTTTTGGTATAGTTCATCAACATTGACATTCTCGATTCTTTTCACCTTAACTGGTATTTTCTCAAAATCAATATTTTCAGGGACAAACTCGCCTTCTTGATCGCGTTTTAGGCTTTGATGACTATCTTCATCAATATATGCCTGCAAATAAATACGACTTGGATCAACAATCACCAGCATGGCTTGGCGCTTTTTAAGCCACGCACCTTTTTTCATATCCTCGGATAATGATTCAATAACACCAGAAAAAGGCGCTTTAATGACGAGATCCTGTTGCTCTTTGTAAAGCTGATTAAGCTTTGTTTTTGATTGTCTTAGCTCATTTTCAAGTACATTTTTTTGCGCTTGTTTTTGCTGTAATAATAAACTGTTTCGCAATAACCAGGAAAAGCGCATAAGCTTTTGACGCTCTTGGTCTATTTTAAACTGTAATGCCGTAGAGCTAAGCTCAACAAGGACTTGTCCTTTTTGCACAAAGTCCCCTTTTTTAATGTAAATATTTTCCACTTTTGCCGGGATCTTGCTGAATACTTTTTGGCTGTGATATGACAAGGTTGCCGGCAGGCTTACGGTACTTTGCCATGGAACAAAAAGCAATCCTAACAGGCACAAAAAAACGATTGAAAAAATTAATGTGTTGCGGTTAAAACGAATATCCTTTCTTAATTGCCACCAGATTTTTAATTCCCGATAAATCGGTTGAAGAATGAAATAGATAATCTCAATAATAAACAGGATGATACCTAAAAGCTTAAAGAACAAATAATAAACAACAAAGGCGATTGATAAAAACAGGAAAAAACGATATACCCAGGTTAGTACCGCATAGATGATTAATACACGTTGCCTTGCAACCGTAAATTTTTCAGGCGCAGGATCAGACAAACCAAACAGCATTTTTCGTAACCGCCAGCGTGTCAAGGCAAAGCTTCTGGTTTGAAGATTTCGCATACTCATTAAATCTGATAACACATAATAACCATCAAAGCGTAAAAAGGGGCTGATATTAATAATTAATGTGGTTAACAAACTATAAGTTGCCAAAAAAAAGCAAATGCTTTTAAGCACCCCATCTGGCAGAATAAGCCATAACCACAAAGCCAAAATGGCAATATAAACTTCCATTAATACCCCAGCCAGTGAGATCGTCACCCGATGCTTTGGGTCATTGATTTTCCAGCTTTCTGTCGTATCGGTATAAAGCATGGGGAAAAGCACCAAAAAAGCAATCCCCATGCTTGGCACATTTAAACCATATTTTTTGCACATCAACGCGTGCCCAAATTCATGACATGTCTTGGCAAACACCAAAGCAATAATATAAAGGACGATATATCTAAATGAGAATAAATCAAAAAAAGTATTGGCAAATTGATCCCATTCACGCAAAAGAAATAATAATCCAATAAAAGCAAATATGGCCATAAATATGCCAAAATAGCGCGTTAAAACAAAACGACAGTAAGGATATATTTTATCCAAGAATGCATTGGGATGTACTAAAGGTATTCTAAAAAAGAGATAATTTTTGGTGAGGCGCAAAAGCCAGTGTGGCTTACTGGATTCTTGTCGTTGCCGAATAGCTCGAAGCTCACTATAGCCTTGCTCAACCAGGCAATGAAGCATCAAAAACTTAAGCACTTTTTCTAAATCATTTTCATCAACTTCAGCCAAAGATGATTTTTTAATCTTGGCTAATAACTCATCTGGTGAAATAGCATCCCAATATTTTAAAATTTCATACTCTTTCCAACCAATATGGAAAAATTTATTATTTACCATATCATGAATTAACCAGGTTGGTGACTGGTTAAAATCCTGGCCACCTTGTTCTATTTTAACATCTGACCTTAATGCTGGAAGTATTTCTGGTAAGTTCCCCGCGGTTGACAATATCATGTTTTACCACCCAAAGAATTGTCGTAATGTTGTGATTGGCTTTCTAAACAAATAATAGAATAGACTGACCCGCTCTCCAATGATTTTAGCAACCCCTTGGCTTCCAATTCTGGCATGAAGCTGTTTTGGATCAATGCTTGCAATAACCTGATAAGCTAATACCTGTGACGCCGTGATCGAGGCTTCAAAACTGCTGTAGACAATTTTGCCATAAATAGGATTTAATGGGTCAGCATTCAAAAAGAGCTTGACCTCATCACCTGGTTTAAAATTAATGGCATCAGATACCGGCAGCCATATTTCAATCTCTATATTATCAGGATATGCGATCTGCATCACATTCTCACCCGTTGACACAGGTTTACCTATCCAGCGGCTTGGCTCATCCAGAACCACAACACCTGAAACCGGTGTCGTAACATCAGATTCCTGCAACAAATGATTGGTATAGTCGACTTCTAATCTTTTCTCTCTGACCTCAGCAAGTAAGACATTAATTTCAGCGCGTTTATCAACCTCATCAAAACTTGCCTGCATAGCTGTTTTATATTTGGCTAGCGCTGTAGCAAGCTGCCTTTTTGCTAACTCATTAGAATTTAAAAGATCCCGTTTATCCATCGTAAATAAAAGCGCACCTTGTTTAACTTTCTGCTCTGGCTTGACCACAATATTCTCGATCACACCATCCATTGGTACGGTAACAATATAAGGATCTTTTGGCACAATAGAGGCCGGTGCGATAACGCTTTGTGGCACACGAATAAACATCAACGCCAGCAAAATAATAACAATACTCCAGATAATCGTCTTTTTCAACGTAAAGTAATAACGCACTTTCCCCCAAAATGTAACGGGTCTGCTTAATTGAAGCCAGGCATCTGCGTATGCATCACTAATCCAGTCAAAACGGTTGATTTCTGACTCTAAAATCTCCGCATCTCTGGCGATCAACATACCACCAATAATCTGGTTATATTTATTGGTAAAGAATTTACATAAGACATGTTTACCTAAATTTGGGACCCAGTTATCCTGTAACGCTCCTGGCGCATCATCATAGTTTACAGCAATTGATTTACTTGCATCTGGGTTTGGGTATTGCAAAAGTAAAGCAGATAAGAACTGGTTACATTTAAGTTGATAGTTACTATGCTTATTTAGCTGTGTTACCCCGGAAATTGAACGAACATGAATATATTTGGCACCATAACATGACCAGGAAACACTGCGATCATAAGGCACAATCGTTCTTGTTTGATGTGTAATAAAAAAAGCCAATTCATCTAACTTTTTTATTCCACGTAACTCTTGCTGCATTGCAAGAAGGCTCACCAGCACATCTGTCATAATCCATATACCTTAATTGTTTGTATTGTGATGCTTTCCAAGATCAAAGTAAGCAATACCACTCATACCTGAGAAAAGTGAATCAATGGCTTCTATAGGTGAGGCAATCTCACCATAAATAAGTACTGACTGGCTTGCCGGGTCAATGTTACT
The DNA here is from genome assembly GCF_003574485.1 of Facilibium subflavum. Classification (GTDB taxonomy): domain Bacteria; phylum Pseudomonadota; class Gammaproteobacteria; order Francisellales; family Francisellaceae; genus Facilibium; species Facilibium subflavum. Next base: position 3,508 of record NZ_QLIT01000228.1, on the reverse strand, counting down.
CACGATTTTATTGACCTGTGCAGTAAATGTTATATCAGGCCTTTCATCCAAAACAAGCTTAAAAGTGCTACCAACTTTAACCGATTTAAGCCAGATTGAAGGAATATAAACTTTAATATCAAGCTTCTGACGATTAACAATCTCAATCAAAGGATCTCCAACTTGCAGTGTCTCATGCGCCTGAGCTGATTCCTGTATCACCTCTCCATCATAAGGTGCTTTAACAACACATTGCCGCTGTTGGTACATTAAAATATTAAGCTCAGATTTTGATATTTTATATTCACTTTTTGCCTTGGCAAGCTCAAGATTACTGGCTGAGTTTAATTGTGCTAACTCTTCAATACTTTTCAGTTGCGCCTTGGATTCCTCAAATTTCGCCTGTGCCCGCTCTACCTTAAGGTCAACTTCTTCACAGTCAAATTTAACCAGTATATCTCCCTTTTTAAATGTATCACCTGGTCTAAAATTAATCTGCTGTATTGTACCTGTCATTGGGCTTGCAAGCTTTGCTTTTTGCACAGGGGATAACACGGCGTAACTTGTTGTCTCCTCTTGAATATCAAATGAAGGTTTAAGCGCAGCAGATGCTGATGTAATAAAGCACAGCATGAATAAAAATAAAATCAGCCATATCAGGCTGATTATTTTTGATCGCGTGCTTTTCTTTATTAAACAAACCATCCTAGTGTTCTCCATGTATCTATCTTTAATAAGCTTCCCATTTAATCGCGCTTTTGTGTGTTTGCGCATTGAATAAGATTAAAAATACTGTGTAATCACCTTCCGTTTGATTTATCCAGAAGGTTTGATTAGAGTCCATCCAGCCAGCATTGTATTGGTTGTTCACCTTTGCCAGATGTATAATTCACAGCACAACGGCTAACCTGGAAAGGGTTTAATGGCTGTGTTACCTTTTCTGCTGATTTTGCTTCTTTTGCATTATTATCTGCTAGCGCTGCTTTTTGTTGCTCTTGCGCTATTTCCTGTCTGATTTTTGCTAAAACAGGTTCAACTTTGGCATACGCTTTATTGATTTCGGTATTAAATTCCCCTTGGTTTTGTGCTTTAAGCATTGCTTTGACTTTATCCTCAAGCTGATCAAGCGGCAAATTACGCGCATCAACAGGCATCATATCTAACCCAATGGATTGATAAAGTTTAGAAAGTGCCTCATGTGCACGTGCTAATGTGATATTCCTGTCAAATTGTGAAACAATCGCCTCAATACCTCGACGAATGGTAATCTGCTCAATCCCTTGGTCAACTTTTTCAAGTTTTTTACTGTGTTCATAAAGTTTTGTTGACACATTTGCTTCTTGTGTTGCATATTTTGCATCTTCCTGCCATAGCAAGTAATTCATATAAGCAACCCGGATTTGTGTGAGTACTGTTACCGTTGCAGCAATTTGCTTTAATTGCTCAAAGCTGTGTGCTTCATTTGCAAGCTTAATCGCATAGGGGCCTGCCAATACAGTTTGAATCAAATTCAAAGAAGCGCCAATATTACCACCCCACCAGTATTGGTTTTTCATATACTCATTGTTTGTAACGTTATAACCAAAATTAAAGTCAATACCCGGTAGCATATTAATAATTGCAGCCTGAATGCCTTTTTTCGCAATCTCTGATTGATAAGATGCCTGACGTAACTCAGGACGATAAATTAATGCCAAGGTATCCATTTTTTCAAACTGTGGTTGAATATCTGGCAACTCTGATAAGTTCTTACCTGGATCCGTTAATTCAAATTTACTATTAGGTGCAGCATTCATTAATCTCACTAAATTTGCTCTTGCATCAATAATCTGCGAATTTAACTGATTAATTTTACGGATCGCTTTAATAATCACTTGTTGATAATCCAGCTCTACCTGTGGCGTGCTTGCTTTTTTACTAGCAGCCTTTTTGGAGCGCTCAAGTGCCAACTCAGCACGCGCTTTAAACTGCTCGACTTCTTTTAGCATTGATTGCGCAGTCCATGCTTTCCAATAAGCGGTCATCACTTCCTGGATAAGCTGTTGCACAATTTTGCGCCTTTCTTCTTCTGCAATCATCACACGATTAGCCTGTTGCTGTGCGCGTGTATAGCTTAAGCCTAAATCCAGTATACTCCACTCCAAGCCATAGGATTGTGTTAAAATCTCCCTTGGTGTAAAGCTTTGATCACCTGGAACAACCTGCCCATTACTCACCAAGTTTTGGATCAGCTCATTATTTCTAAAGCTATAACCAACTTCAGCATTTAATGCCGGCAACATTTCCATATATGCTGCTTTTAAATTACCTGACTCTAGCATTAACTGTGCTTGTTGCACTCGATGATCAAGATTATATTTCAATGTCCGTGCAATCGCTTCAGAAAGTGTGATTTTGTGATTAATTGACTGCTGTGCGTTTAATGTCTGATATAGCTCTTTATACGTATTGTTCAATTGCGCTTCATCATCCACAGCTTTAGGTGTAATACTACACCCGGTTAGAATTGTTCCTAAAATAATCAATGGCAGTGATTTTATACCTACTTTGATTTTGCTTTTATTTCGAGTTAGTATTTTCATGTTCTAAATCCACGTTCCCTAAACTTATTGTAAACTATAGGAAACCGTATTCATTTTTGCAAAAAAAAAGCCAGCTTATTTGGCTAAAATACTGAAAAAAAAAGCAAAATGGAAGGCATGTGTTACATCTGCTGAGTTTAACTAAGAATTTTAATAGCCCTGCAATACAGAAATTCGCAAATAGGCTTGAGTGATTCTCCTGTCTGGCTATATAATACATATCGTTCAACCCGTTTTTCAAGCGTGACAATTAATTGCAGAGTCATCGTCGCCTGGCGGGGACCCACGTGATAATCGTTGGGCGCTCAAGGCAGTTATGGCCAAAACCAAAAAGCTATCCTTTTAGGTTTTCTGCAATTGAACCAGCCTATGCATGCGGCTCAAACCGTTATTGGAAAGGAATGACTCTGGCATGGATTCTCGCCAACATTTTGCTTTTCCGGAATTACAGCACTGAGAATATTGGTGTGACCAGCCAGGCAGAATGAATGAGAAGCCCCTGAAGTAATATACAAAAATGGGAAGTGCATAATTTCAGTTAATGGGGAGTATTGAAATAACTGTGTAAATTCTTTCATAGGTTATAATGGTTAAAACGTATAATCTAAGGACGAAAGATGAAAAACAAAGAACAAAACAAAGCATTAGATCAAGCGCTTGATCTCATTGTCGAATCAGGTGCTGATTTATCCAATCTATTTAAATCAGATGGCGTATTGAAGCAATTAACCAAAGGTCTGGTTGAACGTGCTTTACAAGGTGAACTAAAGGCGCATCTTGGTTATGACAGGCATGAACGTAGCGATTCTGCTAATGCACGTAACGGCACGGCACGAAAAAGCGTAATAACAGAAGATGGCCTATTGGAAATTGATGTGCCTCGTGATCGCTCAGGTGAATTTGATCCTGTACTTGTTCCCAAGCGAAGCACGCGGATTGAAGGTTTG
>NZ_QLIT01000227.1 GCF_003574485.1 Facilibium subflavum | reverse complement strand
CGCAGAATCAACCGTGCCATCGTTCACACTAAAACCAAAACTGTCATAAGCTGTACCATTGGCATCTGCTGCTGGAGTAAATACCAATAGCCCTGCATCAATATCTGCTTTGCTAATCACCTGATTTAAAGTGACATCTGAAGCATTTAACTGCAGACTACCGGCACCTTCAAGCGTGGTAATCTCAACACTGGCCAGACTGTCACCATCCACATCAGCAAAGTTAAAGTCATTTGCACTAAAGGTGTAAGCCGTACCTTCACTGGTGGTGACCGTATTATTCGCCGCCGTTGGCGCATCATTCACCGCGGTGACATTTACTGTGCTGGTAACTGCTGTGGCATTATCGTCACCATCATTGACTACCCAGCTGATTGTTCTGGCATTCGTATCTGGATTTTCAGACGTGTTTTCATAGGTCACACTTCTTAATGCACTTTGATAGGCTGCCAGTGTGTCACTTCCTGTTAAGGTTAAAACACCTGTCGATGCATTATAGCTGCCAGTAATATTTACCGTATCACTAAAACCTAAAACGTCTTCCCCTGAAGCAAAATTGCCACTGATCGTCACCGTCGCACTTTCAATATTTGTATCATCAATATCACTCAGCGTAATCGTGCTATCAATCACTGAAGCAGCAGCGTTCTCCACATAATTTAGTGTACCACCTGCCGTCAACACAGGCGCATCATTGACCGCGGTGACATCGA
>NZ_KZ984703.1:1023-2122 GCF_003574485.1 Facilibium subflavum | reverse complement strand
AAAAAGCAAGCTTAATCGTTGATGAATATTGTCCTGAATTTCCTGGCAGCGTAAATTGATGTTCTTTCCCCCACAAAGGACAGCCTGCTTCAGCTGTAGAGAACCTGCGTACAATTTCAACTTTAGCACTACTGCTATTTGTAAAATTAACACTTAATTTCTTACCAGCATTCAACTTTGTACTATTGGTCAAAAATGGATAAATATTCACATTTGTTTGTGCAGGTATGGTACAACCATTCCCTGACAATGTTCCCCATGATATGGTTCCACCAGCTGTCTCTAACGCAGGATTTGCCAACGTTCCATATATATTTTCTCCATTTAACGTGATCCAGTCAAACTGACCCCAGTTTACACTCACTCTATCATGAACTTTACCAGCTATCACTCCTGCATATCGTGTTACTTCACAGTTATTACTTCTAATTATTACTGATCTCATATAGGGACCAAAAAGGCCATTAGCAAAATTAACAACTACGCGCCCATCACTTGAACCATAGGAAGGATTTACTTTATTGGTTATTTGCCCATGGGCAACGGATAATGCCGTTAAACTACTAGACAAAACAAGATACTTACATAGTGATTTATATTTTATTGTAAACATACGTTTCTCCACGTTCTTTAAAAATTACCGGATAATAAATGTTTGCCCATTATCCTTTTGTATCGTGTACTGAGTTGATGCAGGATAAGCACGATAATATGCATCTTGTGGATCCTGCACACTTCCAATGCTTGCATCGAAGCTTGCAACAACCTTACTACTATCCATTAATGCGAATTTAACATGTGATGCCTCACCCCCCCTTCTTCGGCGCACGCAGCAGAATAATTAAAATTTAATGCTATTGTTTTTCCTGAGCCCAGCACCGTTGTCTTTGCTGCAAGACTATTATCACTATAGGTCACATCACTGGCGCAATGTGTATCAATAGTGGCAACGTTGAATGCATATGGTGAATCATTCTCCAGATAAAAAGTTCCACCACCATAGCTGTTGGCCATGCTTAACGAAGGCATTAACAACCCAATCAACAATAATAAACGTAATTTTTTTTGATTCAGATTCATTTGGCATTTCCTCTATAAT
>NZ_KZ984703.1:348-935 GCF_003574485.1 Facilibium subflavum | reverse complement strand
CAGCAATCCCTGCAATACTGCCAGAAGGTGATTTAGCGACTTCTGCTAGCTGGCTGTGGGCACCATAGGCATATTTACCATCAGGATAGTCAGACGATGTGAAGGGAATCGAAATTTTATTGCCATTATAGTTTAAGTACAAACTATCCACACCAGTTGTATTGGTTAAGAGGTATTCTCCATCAACATTAAATACAACCCCGCCTTTTTCGGCAACCACACTGCCACTGTGAATTTGCATCCGTGCTGATGGAATCAACTGGACATGAACGTAGCCAAGGCTCTGGCTTTCAAGCTTTGTATGGTTTTTAACAAAGTTAGTCCTTAGCCGGCCTTCCCCATGATCAAGACAGGTTTCAATAGCAAAATCCGTTATTCCCTTATCCCCCCCTGACGTTACAGGCTTATACTGCACATTAAATATAGAATAAGGGTCATTAGCACTTTGTTTAACATCACCATCCAGCAAATTAATCTCTGGGTAGGTGGAGATCTGCTCACTAATGACATCATGCTTGTTTGTGCTGTCACTTGAGATAACAGGCAGATCCTCATTGGAAATATAGCGCTTTTGCACACTAAGTGCT
>NZ_KZ984703.1:0-193 GCF_003574485.1 Facilibium subflavum | reverse complement strand
CTCAATTTGCTTCTTAAATAGTTTTCAAGATAAAGAATTGGGTCAGGAGCCGTTTTGCTATTCCAGATATATGGCCCATAAACACCATGAAAATAGAATTCAGGGGCTACAAATACATTGATAACATCACTGTCTTCATGTCCTTCTATCTGTTGATTTACGGTTTCAATTGCACGTATCAGGATATCTGCCC
>NZ_QLIT01000223.1 GCF_003574485.1 Facilibium subflavum | reverse complement strand
TAACGAGTGACCGGCAAGATACACAAAACGGTGCATCTGAAACCTGTCAGTTATTTGACCAATCAGTGGGGCAAATAATTGCGCAAAATAAAAAGCAGCAACAACAAGCCCTGCTGCATAGGCACTTTGATATTGACCCACAATAAGTGGTAAGAGGAGCGGTGCTAATCCAAGCCCAACAACACCTTGAAAGGGAGTATTGAAATAACTGTGTAAATTCTTTCATAGGTTATAATGGTTAAAACGTATAATCTAAGGACGAAAGATGAAAAACAAAGAACAAAACAAAGCATTAGATCAAGCGCTTGATCTCATTGTCGAATCAGATGCTGTTGTGACATCAAGTGCATTTAACCCCTTATCTTTAAGCTCAAAGCTATCCTTAACCAGGTCGTGTAAATTCCCCTGGTTGCCCTTAAGTGAAATAATGTAATCACCCTCTGCTTCTACAATAGCCTTGACATTCTCCTTCTGACAGCCCATTGCATCCAGGGTGACAATTGCCCCTTTAATTTCAAGCTGTTTTAGAATCTCAGGCACAGCCGTGATCTCATTACTTTTATCACCAACCTTTACTTGTCCCAGGGCAATGCCATTCGCACAAGACCATGCATTTACTATGTGAAGCCCTTTCAGTTCCTTGTTTTTACGTGCAGAACCTCTGAGTGCTTTACCATCGATTGCAATAACCGTTTCAGGTAATAGTGCTTGTACCTTTCTAAACCATCGCATGTAGTACTCTTGAAATTTCTATGGCTTTAACACACCAAAAACACGAGAAAATGT
>NZ_QLIT01000222.1 GCF_003574485.1 Facilibium subflavum | reverse complement strand
GAGCCTGTCACGAATCCGACGATGAGGTGGGTATTTCAAATGTTAGAAGGGGTACATGTCGTTTATATTGCTGTCAAAGGTCAAATACTACAGCAAATTACCGGTATTACAGATATCAAAAGGAAAATCTTAGAATTCTTCTACACTGAGGTGCAGGAAATTTATCATTTGGAAAAAGTTTGAAAATAAAAATTAGAGGTGCTCAATGTATGTATCCAGCAAATCAGGAAACCAACACATATACTCCCGTTAAAAAAGGAAAAGGGCAAGAATACTTAGATGCAGCGGATCAGCTGTACTCAATGGCGGTATCTAAGATTAGACAACCAGTGGAATCAATGAACAATTGGATTCAGGAAAAAACAGGCATAGAAATAGCAAGCAAAGTCAGATCTACAAAAGGATTGTTGGTTCATGTGTTTGGAAGGTTGTGTGCAGCATTTGAATTGTTGGTGCAAAAATACTGCGTATAATTTAAACCTTGATTCGCATTTAAGCCAATTTAGCTTATCAACTTTCCTGCCTGCAAGCTTATAAGCTTTTGCTATGAACTCTTCTAACGTATATTGCGTGATAGCCTTAGGGCAGGGAAATTCATGAAAGAATTTTGCGAACCACATAGCTCTCGTTGAGCAGAAATATTGCTCAGCTTCCGGAAAATATAAAACCAGGTAATGATTGATAATGCTATGTTGTAATTTGGTTTTTCTGAGCGATATATTGCGGTATGTATTTGATAATTCTTGCATCTCAATCGTATTATGCGCCATTGGGTCATGATAAGTTTGCGTAATATCAGACTTGAGTAAGTACATCATTACTTGAGTATCCCTCTTATCATTTTTATCTTTAGAATTATACTGTGACTCTCTGGTTCTTTCTGTAGCGATAGAAGAGATCAGCTTCACCGTAAAGCCTTTTTGCACTAGGTAATAAGCAACTGCTCTGTGATAATAGCCAGTAGCCTCAAAGCCTAATGGCACTAAGTTAAGCCGCATTTTTGTATAAACCTCGAGCTTTTTTTAGTGGGGGATATGCCTTTGTTCTGCGTTTTCTGCACCGAGGCTCTTTGCGTCCTGGCCTATTGTTGACCTGTTTATGGATAATCATTTTAAGTAATTGTCTGAGTACTTCTGGATCGTCTTTGCAGAGTAAACCAGTCTGTGAAAATATCTGACCTACCCGCACTTTTTGGGCATTAGTATCTACACAAGTTGTATGAGCAGCTTGCTTAAATTCTCTATCGGCTGTATTTTTATTCTATAAGATTAATGGATACTAATATAATATTATGCAGGGAATAGATGATGTTGATCCGCGCCTAAATAAACGCTATAAGCAAATGGTGAAAGAAAGTATCAATATAAACAAAAGTACAAGCAGTGGTCATAAAGCAATGCTTACTATAAATAAAAGTTTTGCAAGCACACAGGCCGCTTGGCGATTTTATAAAAACGATAAAATTACGCTTGAAAAATTGATGGCTCCCTTAAGAGCAGCTGCATTATCTGGAGTTGTTAACGCATGCCAGAAATATGCTTTGTGCATCCACGATTGGTCAAGACTTAAATATGTAACCCATAAATCAAAGCAGGACACCTATAAAATGACGCATGCGCATGATGTTGGTTATAGCTTGCAAACAAGTTTAGTTATTAGTGATGTTGATGGGGAGCCTATTACACCAGTTGCACAGAGGGTTGTTAACTCCGAAGGCAGTTATGCTACTTACTATGCAACTGATGAGCCACAAGAAATACGAAACAACCTTGATGAGCTTTGCAAAGCAATTGAGCATTCCGAGCAGCAGTGTTTTGACAAGCCTTTAGTTCATATAGTTGATCGAGAAGCGGATTCAATAGGGCATATAAGGCAAATTCATGAAGACAGTAATTGGCTAATCAGGGCACGTAAAACGAACTATGTGGATCATGAAGGGATTTCAAAGAAATTATCAGTAATAGCAGATGAGTTATCTTATAAAGCTTTGGATAAAGTTGAGTACAAAGGTACAAAACAAGTTCGCACAGTTGCTGAAACTATAGTAACCATATCAAGGCCGGCACAACCTAGTCAGAAGAATGGTTATCAAAAGAGCATCCCAGGCAAGGCAATACAGGTTAGATTAGTTGTTTGTAGAGTGATGAGTACAGATAATGCTCTTTTAGCTCAATGGCTACTATTAACGAATGTAACCAATGAAAAAGCTCAAACCATTTGCAATTGGTATTATTGGCGTTGGCGCATTGAAAGTTTTTTTAAACTAATGAAAAAAGGCGGATATGAGCTGGAGCATTGGCAACAAAATAATGCGTTAAGCATTTTGAAACGCTTGTTAGTGGTATGTATGGCATGCGTTTTTAGCTGGCGTATTGCACTAAATGATAGTGAAGAAACTAAAGCGTTTAGAGATTTTCTGGTTAGGTTAAGTGGCAAACAGTTAAAGAGGGGAAAAACCTACACTCACAATGCCATTCTAAGTGGGCTGTGGATATTCTTTTCTATGAGTTCTTGTATCCAGAGTTTTGGAATTCAAAAGATACAACAGTTCCAAAATGCGATGGAGGACATATTTGTGTAGATACTAATGACTTTTTGGGACACTTTTTCTTGGGAGTATTGAAATAACTGTGTAAATTCTTTCATAGGTTATAATGGTTAAAACGTATAATCTAAGGACGAAAGATGAAAAACAAAGAACAAAACAAAGCATTAGATCAAGCGCTTGATCTCATTGTCGAATCAGGTGCTGATTTATCCAATCTATTTAAATCAGATGGCGTATTGAAGCAATTAACCAAAGGTCTGGTTGAACGTGCTTTACAAGGTGAACTAAAGGCGCATCTTGGTTATGACAGGCATGAACGTAGCGATTCTGCTAATGCACGTAACGGCACGGCACGAAAAAGCGTAATAACAGAAGATGGCCTATTGGAAATTGATGTGCCTCGTGATCGCTCAGGTGAATTTGATCCTGTACTTGTTCCCAAGCGAAGCACGCGGATTGAAGGTTTG
>NZ_QLIT01000221.1 GCF_003574485.1 Facilibium subflavum | reverse complement strand
TTAAATGGAAAAGGTACTAGAAGTGTAGGCTGTGCTTACACACCAGTCAAGCTTGTTGTTTTTTCTAACAATTTATTTCATATAATATGTCTAGAAAATCCATCTTTTAACAATTTTTTTGATGAATTTTTAAAGTAAGTCGCTCCAAAAATGTCGCAAATTTGAAAAACCATCAGGATAATCAATCAATTTGATGAGTTTGGATTTGGGTTCTTATACTTAAGACTATATTAAGGTATATTTTGACCAATCAATAATTAAACAATTAATTTTTAAATTGAAAATAAAGTTTATTATAAGTTTTGTTGGGTTACTCTTTTTAAACCAACTGGTTTTAGCAGGAGACTTAGTCTCTTCTCAAGGAATTTCAACTCGATTGGTGAATGATATGTTGCCATTAAGTGCAAGTGAAATAGAAGCTGCAAAGCCTGAGTTGAGTTCTCGTCAAAAAGCCGCTGCAGTGATGCCAGCAATGAGTGGGGCAAAGGCGGTATCACGTATCTTAATTGCAAATACAAAACCCGGTATGCGCCAGTCAATCCCAAATGTTAGGCTTGGTATAGGGGTGGTCACCTCAGTTGTTATGACCAATCAAAAGGGCGCGATTTGGCCAATCAAGAGTTATATTATTGGTGACGCGCAGGATTTTACTGTCAACTGGGATCAAAAAAGTGGCATTTTAATGCTGCAGTCTAAGAAGCCTTATATAAATACAAACCTGGTGGTTATGTTGCAAAATCGCGCTACACCTGTGACAGTAATGTTGCAGTCTACACAAAGCTCATGGGACTATGAGGATTACATTCGTGTAGATGATGGTACGGATAGTGAGAATGTTAAAGCAATGCATCAGCCATATTTATTAGGGTTACTATCAGGTGTTGCACCAGAAGGTGCGCAAAGTGTACAGATAAGCCCAAGTGATGTAAAAACACAGGTATGGTCATACCAGAATCATTATCTTATCTTAACGTCAAGCACACTTATTTCACCTGCTTATATAAATCATCTTGAAGACAACACTATGGGGAAGACGAATGTATATGAGATTGATAAAACACCAGTCATTATGTTGTCGGATCAGACAAAAATGCAAGAAATTCATATTAAAGGAAGCTAAGTGATGTGGAATTTCTTAAAAAACCATCCTCGGATAAGAATAGTGATCATTTTTTTGGTAGTCATATTGATATCTTTTTTTATGCTTTTTTCCTGTACAAAAAAGTCAAACACTTATCTTGATTCATCTGTATCGACAAATGACATTGATCAAGGAAGTAAAACAGATATTACAGACCCCCGCTATAAAACATTAGAAAAAAAAGCAAAACAAAAAAAGATTAAACAGGCTGAAAAGAGTGATCAAAGCTATGTTGATGATGTGTTTGATGGTGAGAAACCAAAAGCACCTCAAGTAAAAAAACAAAGCATTCAGTCAGAGAATTATCAGCATCAACAAAAAGACCCTGTCGCCTTTTATCATGAGGAAGTTAATCCAGATAATCAAGCTAAAGAGCAAGGTGGCGAAAATCAAACAGCAGTTGTGTCACAAGTCTCTTATAAGTCTGCTGAAAATAATTTCCAGGCAATCGTAAAAGCCTGGTCGCATGCACCAAGTATGGAGAAAGCAGAAGCGGTTGGACTTGCAAGCGATAGTAATGGAAACGCTCGCAAAGGTGATGCCAAGGTATTATTTAAGGCAGGTGATATTTTATTTGGTGTTATTGACACAGCGCTTAATAGTGACCAGCCAAGCACACCAGTATTGGCAAGTATTGTTACAGGCCCTTATCGTGGTGCGAAACTTTTAGGCAGTTTTACCAGAGAAGATGAGAAACTGGTGATTAAATTTAATACTCTAGCGCTTAAGGATAAATCACAAAGCATTTCAATTAATGCATTTGCTGTGAATCAAAAAACAGCACAAACCGCACTAGCAACAGATGTTGATCACCATTATTTACTTCGATATGGAAGCCTTTTTGCCGCATCATTCCTACAGGGATTTGGAACATATTTTAGTGATAATCAGTACCAATGCCCAGCAGGTGCGTATATATGTATTAATACACAAAAAGGAGATTTAAAGCCACTATCTGAGGCAGCTTATTCAGGGCTTGGACAAATTGGTAGTGCATTAAGCAGTAATATGGCAAGCCAATTCAACCGTGCACCAACGGTAACACTTGACCAGGGTAGTCCTATTGGTGTGCTTATTATGCAGGATGTTAAAGTGTAGTTAAAATTGCGTTTTTAATGATCATTGGGGTATGGAAATAGTTAATAACAATAATTGAAAAAAAAAGAGAAATGATATGGGGAAAGTAGACTTTTATAATGATGAAGCGATTAAGTGTCGCGATGAAAAAGATACCAATTCATTAAAGCATCCCAATATGTATGATGGTGAAGATGAGCTGTCTGCAAACCAGGATGAAGAAAATACAGTATCGGAAGCAAAAAACATTGGCTTAAAAGAGAAGATTGCTCAGTTTAAGTTTGAGAGGATTTATATTGGCTATGCTATTGCAATTATTGTGATATGTTTTGGTGTTTATTTTATACTGTCACCAATGCTAAATACAAAAGAAAATACAGCAAGTGCGCCAACTAAAGTGCACAGGACTGATTACACAAGGAACTTTACATCTGTTGCAAAGCCTACACCAGTGATTGCAAGCGTACAAAAAACAAATATCGATGCCCAGCAGCTTAAAGAGACCCAAGCAGAAGTTGCCAAAATTATTCAGCAGAATAATCAGGCAGAAAAGCAGCTTATTTCACTAGCACAGACGCTTAAAACAATTAAAGAATCACAAAGTGCGATGCTTAAAACACAAAAGCTAACAGTCGATCATTTAAAAGCACTGCAAAATGCGGTGTCAGATATACAACAAAATGAGAAGCGTCAACAGCTCACAAAGCTTATAGATCAGCTAAAGCGTCAAATTCAATACTTAAATGCTAAGGCAATTAATGTTGCCGATCAACTACATTTAACGGCTGTTGTTGATGGTGTCGCTTGGCTTGAAGATAACAAAGGCAAAACGATGATAGTGAAAAAAGGCGATACACTTGAGGGGTATGGGCGTGTTATGAAAGTGGATGATGAGAAAAATCGTGTCTATACCGAGTCAGGTTATGTATTTAAGTAAGTAACAATGAAAAAGGCAATACTATGATTAACACAATGTATAACAGTATCGAGTCACTTTTCGCATGGATTAATAAAAGTACGAAAAAATCCATTTATCATTATTGTGATTTGGAGAGTGCTGATGATATACATACATTGATTACAAAAGATGGATCCTTAGTATCAGTCATGGAATATATTGGTGCTAATCATATGATTTCCAGTGAAGAATATGCTTATTTATGTCAGCAAATTAATTTAATTTTTGCGCCACTTCTGCAAAAAAAAGGGATTCAGATAAAGTGCTTTTTTCGATACGACTCAGAAGATACAGAAGAAGAGATTGAATCATTACTACAACCATCAGTAAAAACGGCACAACGCCTTGATTTAAAGATATCTGATTATTTTCTTGAAAAAAAGAAAAACTTAACAGAAGTCAATGTATATGAAAAGTGTTATATCGTGGTTTGGACAACACCGCAAATTATAGATGGTGCTGATCAAAAGCGCATATATAAAGAGAAAGCAAAAAATTTTCGGGGAAAATCATTAAAAATATCTAATAATGCACAGCATATTCTCCATGTTATTAACGAAGTGAGACTACAGCATTCGGCAACAATGACAATGTTAGAACAGTCATTTACTTCATTAGGACTGTGTGTTGAGCGCTTGGAGGTTGGAAGGCTCTTAAATCGTGTTAAAAAACAGTTAGCACCAGATGCGATAGATCGGCATTGGCAGGCACATTTACCTGGTGATAAAATTCATGCAAAACCTTCTTATTCTGACTGGTCAGCATGGTTATGGCCATCACTTTCCAGACAGCTTTTTACCGAGCATGCAAAAAATAATAACATGTCAACATGTACAATTGGACAGTATCGTTATGCGCCGGTTGTGATAAGTTTATTTCCAAAGCATATTCAATCATTTTATCAGTTGTTTAAAACGCTTAAAGAGTATAAAGTTCCCTGGCAAATAGCTTATTCATTATCAAGTGATGGTGTCAAAATTAGCCAGTCTAAAGCATTACTTGCACAATTTTTAACATTTAGTTCACATGAAAACCGTCTTATCTGTAATGCACATAAACTTCTAAAGCATTTAGATGAGAATAGTGACACACCCATCACAAATTTCTCTGTTGCTTTAATGACCTGGGCACCAGTGGAGGATGAAGTATTGTTTAATCGAAGGAAGACAGCATTAACAAAGGCAGTGCAAAGCTGGGGAGGCGCGCAGGTTACAACCAATTTTGGTGATGCATTTCAGGTTGTTACCAACACAACGCTTGCCATGAACAAGGGTCGTTTCCCTTGTGCTGTAGCAGCACCATTGGAAGATGCTGTTGCAATGATGCCTTTATTTAGGCCGGCGACTTCATGGCGTGATGGTGCGATGATTTTTCGAACACCTGATGGAAAACTTTGGCCTTACCAAAGTGGATCTTCACAGCAGGTCAGCTGGGTAGAGCTTATTTATGCACGATCAGGCGCTGGGAAATCTGTACTTTTAAATGCGCTAAACTTTGCCGCGTGTTTAAAGCAAGGTGTTGATGAATTGCCTTATATTTCAATACTTGATATTGGGAAATCCTCAGAAGGTATTATTGACTTTATAGAGCAAACAAGTCAGAAAAAAGGCGTTGCGCAATCTTATACATTTGAATTTCAAGAAAATGATGCGATTAACCCATTTGATACTTTTCTAGGGGCAAGATATCCAAGCAGTGCGCACAGAGACTTTCTTATTAATCTTGTTTCTATTTTCTTAATTGAGGATATGGATAGCAAGTTGCCTGATGGTATGGATTCAATGCTTGGCATGGTTATCGATACGCTTTATGTCATGACAAGTGACAATCAACAGCCTAAACGTTACCATCAGGGGGTGAATGATGAAGTGGATGCGGTTGTTTACCAACATTTTTCTTCACAAGAAAACATTACTTGGTGGCAGGTAACTGATTATCTGTTTGAGCAGGGCCAAGTGCAATTAGCTGAAGTGGCACAGCGTTATGCCATGCCCTTATTATCTGATTTGATTATTGCGGTGAATCACAGTGCTATTCTTGATTTATACCAACAAATTACCTTGAGTAATGGTGAAAATTTCATTCAGTATTTTTGTCGAAATATTACGGCAATTATTAAGAACTTTCCATCAATAAATATGGTTACAAGACTTGCCGTGACAGCAAGGCTTGTTGCCTTTGATCTTTCTTCAGTAATGTCTGGTGGTTCATCAAAAGATGTTAGAACATCCGTAATCGCTTATATGTTAGTTCGGCATTTAACCGCAAGTTACTTCTTTGTGAAGTCACATGACTTAACAGATTTGCCTTTAGTCTATCAAGATCACCATAAACGCTTGATTAAATCTTTGTTGATGATACCTAAGCGTATTGTTTTTGATGAGTTTCATCGTACACATGGCTGCCAACCTATATTAAGACAGGTCTTAACCGATATGCGTGAAGGAAGAAAGCATAACGTGCAAGTGACATTGGCTTCGCAGTCGTTAAGTGACTTTAGCCCAACAATGCTTGAGTTTGCAACTTCTATATTTATTTTAAGTGGTGGCAATCAAAGTGCACTTGATAATACGGTAAAACACTTTGGTTTAAATGAGACAGAAAGTACAGTCTTAAAACAGGCTGTGCATGGCCCTGGTAGCAATGGCATGAATTTTATTGCACAGTTTCATACAAAACAAGGCGTTAATACACAACTTTTAAATTTAACGCTTTGTGCCTATGAGCTATGGATTTTCACAACAACAGCAGAAGATGTTTATCTTAAAACACTCTTGTGTGAGCATGCTGGCATATTAGATACACTAAAAATATTGGCGGATTATTTTGCAACAGGTAGCGCAAAGCGTTTTTTTGAGATTGAGCTTAAACGCCACCCTGATAAGACGATAAAACAAATAGCACAAGAGCTGTTGACGCATTTTTTACATGAATATGATTTAAAGCGTAATAATGCACGGAGTGAAACGCAATTAAACAATAAAACAGCATACAGACATCAATCGCCGCAATTGCCTTCTTATGTGGCGAAGAGATAAGGATAAAATAAATGCATGATCAAAGCGAAAAAACCACAACTTTTAAGGCAGCTGCTCTTCAGGAGATCATTGACTTTTGGCAGTCTAAGAAGACACCTCATCAAATGGCATTACTAACAGCATATGATGTGAAAGAGCTCAAAGAGAATAATATCAATCTATCCGATACATTTTATATGCAATTTTCTGATTTTTGCAAAAAAACATTGAAGGAGAATCCTGAGTATAGTGAGCATCAGGTTTTACAAGTCTGTGATAGCTTGCCTACTACACTTTTAATGTATTTTATGCAAAATTTACACAGGGTTGATAAAACGCGCTTTTCATCCCTTTATCGCATGATGGTTTCAGATAAACGATATGAACATCTGATCAGCCGCTGTATGAGCTTTGAAAAAAATATTATTTTAACACGTGTTTTTAATGAAGATCGCATAAAGGCATTACAGCAAGCCCTTATGCATTGTATGGAGCAGTAAACCGATGAAACAAGATATATTAAAACAGATTATCGAGAAATCACATTTCTATAAATCGAATTTCCGTTTAATGATCAAGGTGCTTTTGTTAAGTGTGATCCTCAACATTATATTGGTTTTTACGGTATTGAATCAGCATGCCAAAGAGAAATTTAATTTTCTTGCAATTAATAATGATGGTCAAATTAAATCGCTACAGACACATAATGTGCCACGGATTACGCAGGAGATGGTTGTTAACTGGGTCAGTATGAATATTCAAAAAATCTATTCACTTGATTTTTTAAATTACAAAGAAGAGGCTTTATCATTTCAAAACCTTTTTACGGACTATGGCTGGATATCTTTTAATAAAGCCTTTAAACCGGTGATAGACAAGATTAAAGACAACCATATTGTTGAACGTGCTGTACTTAATGGTGTTCCTGTTGTCACAGCCATCGGTTCAATATCAGGCATACCCAGCTGGAAACTTGAAGTGCCATTAATGATTAGCTATTCAAAGGGTCAATCAATGAATACGTCCAAGGTTGTCGTGAAGCTTACCGTCCAGAAAAATACGGATACGCAAATACGTGATAGCTGGCAGTATTTTGGTATATCACAAATCATTCAACAATCAGTTGAGTAAAGGGGAAGCTATGCGTAAGCAAAAAGATGAGAGAAAGAAAGTTAAAAAGCAGCGTCTCAGAAGGACAAAAAAGATATTTTTGACTTCATCCTTCAAAGAGCAGCATCACTGGTTTGGTCATGTTTTTCGTGTTTTTTTTAGAATAAAACGACCAAATCGTGAAATGCACTTTAATGAGCTTGAGGATATTGGCGTTGATCAGGAGAAAATTAAAATGCTGACAAAGCGCTTTACTTTCCTTGTTCGTTTATGGCTAACTATTGTACTACTGGGATACTTCTACATGCTTTATTTATTTATTCAAGGAGACTGGTATATTGCCATTATCAGTTTATCTGTTTTGCTTATTGCGCTTGCTAATGCATTTCGGTTTCACTTTTGGCGCTATCAATTACAAAAAAAGAAATTAGGCTGCACATTAAAAGAATGGGCAAGTGATGTATTTAAACTAGGAGGCAAATAATGGCACTTGCACAAGATCAAAATGCATGGGATATCATTGATTCACTTTTTAGTTTCTCCTCAGGACAGCATGCCAGTGGCGCGCTATCTGGTAATTATACTGATTCAGCATTTAGAATGGTGTTTTATTATTTTAACACCAACATTATATTAGCTGCTGCGGCATTATATGCATTTATATTGGTGATTGGTACGATTAATACCGCTAAAGATGGTGAGTTTTTAGGAAAGAACTGGAGCTCTTATTGGATCCCACTTCGTGTGATTCTTGGCAGTGTGTCAGCGATTCCTTTAAAATCAGGGTTTTGTATCGCACAATATTTTATTTTTGTCATTGTTGGTGTGGGGATTAGCTTTGCCGATCATGTTTGGAGTAACAGTTATAATGATATAACCCACAGCTCTGTGCCGCCAACGCTAAGCAGTAATATTAATCAAAGCCTCACGGATGACTTGGGTGTGTATATGCTATCTGACTATATCCAAACCTATGTACAAAAAAATAATATCAAGAACAATACATTAACAATCAATGAAACGGCTGACACTGAAAGTACCAATATCCTTCAAGCTGCCAAAACAATACAATCCTATGTTAGTGCAAGTAGCACCAGCGGTATTGATGATTTTTTTAAAAATGATGGTGATATCTCACAAAATGTAAAATATATGCTTAATGGAATGGATAAATGGACCTATCTTGATGGAGATGACTATATCCAGTATTTGCTGGATCATTTTATTTGGCAATATAATGTGATTATTCCTGACAGTGTAGATAGGAATATAAGTAGCAAGGCACAACAGGTATTGCAAGGTTACACAAAAAATCGTAAGGACTGCGATCCGAGTGTGTCAGGGTATATTGATGTGATTAGTAAGGGGATAAATGTATCCAACTATTTGGGGGATGCCTCAGCTCATCCGCTTGAAGTCGTTTCTAGTTGTATCGTAGATAATGTAAGAAAACAGTTAGCCGGGATTGCGTCAGATGACAATAAAACGGGTTCACAAAATACAAAAGGCTCAGATAGCCAAGCTGCCAGTGGTGTCTGGTGGAATGCAGATCAGAAGTATTTTGAAATAGATGATAGCTTTAGTACAACGATGACAAACTTTCAAAGTGCATTTGATACATTTAATCAATTATTTGATGAGACAAACAATGGTTTGATTAAACTTAATAAAACTGGTTTGCAAATTGTTTATTTCAGGCAAGGGCAGCCTGTAGATACTCTTGCTTCAAACTATGCAAAGCAATCGTTGCATTATACTTTGAAACCGCAAGGCAGTCCCACAAATACAACAAAGCTTCTGGATATTGCTTCTTTGGCGGATAGTGGGGATCAATATATGCATCTTGATATGACAAAATTAAAAAAGGACTTTAGTGATATCCTGACCAAGGCAAATCAAAAACAAGATGATGTTAATACAACCTGTCGTGCATTTGGTGACACAAATACAACGCCATTTCCTGGTTTAGGTTGTCAACAGATTGTTGATGCTGTAATTCCTGATACGGTTTCAAGTGATATTGGGAACTACTTTATGGTTATTGATGCCTTAACACAAAAGCAAGGAATGACAGTGGAAGCTCAGCAGCAAATGGTCGCAGGATTTATTGAACTTCTTAAATTTTTATCACAAAATGGCGTAAGCTTTATCAAAACAGCGTCTGATGTTGAAGATTTATCTGATCCTGCAGAGAATTTTTTGGATACATTGTTTAGTAATATGGGTATTACGAATCCTGATAAAAGTGTGTTGCAGCAATTATATAATCTTGGTGAATCAAGCGATGGTGGTGTGGTAACACAGGCTTTTTCACAGATAAAACAAATTCAAAGCGTTGGTCAGTCAATTATCACAATGATGGTTGAGTCATTGCAAAGTGTTGCCAACAAAGTGAGAGATAAAGCAAAAACAATGATGATTGCCGTTGGTGTTGAACAAACCACGGCTAAAGCAGCTGCTTTGGTTGCTGCAGCTGGAAGCTTTTTTGCGCCAGGTTTACCTGGTGCGATTTCTGCGATGGGTGATGTGGCAGCGCAGATTACAATGATGAAAATGATGTATGATTTATCCAGTCAGCTTATCTGGCTTCCCATTCTATTTTTTGTATTGGTAACACTTTTTGGTATTGCCATTATGTTAACACTTGTCATCCCACTAGCGCCTTTTATGTTATTTTGGGCCGGAAAAATGGCCTGGCTTTTATTGATTATTGAGGCATTGATTGCTGCACCCGTTGTCGCACTTGGTCTTGTTTATCCTGATGGACGGCATGATATGTATGGTGAGTCGGAGCCGGCAATTAAAATCATGTTAAATTTAGTTTTGCGCCCGGTATTAATGGTTGTTGGTATGATAGGTGGGCTTATTTTAACCTATATTGTCGTGAGTTTTTCAGCGCATGGGTTTCATGTGATTGCAACACAAATTGGTCAATATTATGGGCTTTTTACTGCAAATGCTACAGGCACAAAAATTTATACCAGTGGTGTTTTAAGTATTATCCTGCTATTCCTTTATGCAAGCTTTATTAGCATGGCATTTTATAAGTGCTTCTCATTGATTTATATTTTACCGGATAAAGTCTTGCAATGGATTGGGGGTGGGCAAAATGAGCGTGCCGGCGTTGAGGAGTTGAGTGAGATGAAATCAACGGCCTCTCAACACGCTCAAGGTGCGGCACAGTCGGGCACACAAGCAGTTGAGCGTTCTAATCAGACACAACAAGAGCTTGCAAAAGGCGTGCAAAATGTTGGTCAGTCATCCGGGGCGTTTGTTAACTCTGCATCTGAATATCAAAAGTCAAAGAAGACACCTGGTAATGACGCGGACATTAGCTAAGTTAAACGATGCGTTTTTTTGGCATTATATAATATAAAGAGGTCAATGTAGTGAAAAAAACAATAAATGGACAAAATAACCGAAATGGTTCTTGTCTATTTCTTAGTATAAAAAACAAAAAAAAATGGTTTATGTGTGTTGCTGGCATGATCTTATTAACGCCTTTTGCTTTTGCAAATGAAACAATTCACTATGGGGTGCGTTTAGAAAATAGTTCTAGAGTAGAAATAAAAAGCTTGAATGTTAGTATGACACATGGAAAAGTAGTGAAAAAGTCATATACTGGGGACGGGGGAATGTTTACTTTAGCTTCATCTGGGAGTAACAAGGATACATCTGTTATAGGTAATGTTACGATATTTTTTAAAGATAATTCTGAAATTGAGCTACATATAGGATTAGATGAAAAATCCAGCGCTAGCGAGTTTAGAGCAGGTGTAGTTAATGTTTTAAAGAATACAGTGCACCCTGCGGCTGTTATTTCTCATACTAGTTTATCATCAGGTGTAATAACAATTACTTTATCAGATAACTTTTTTGATCATGAGCTGGTTGGAATAGGTATTGGCGCGCTTGAGGTAAAAGCCTGTGGCAGTAGCAGCCAATATTACGCAAATAGCAGTAGCAGCAGGCATTGGTCTGATCCTTGTGGTAGTAATCAAGATAAAAATAATGTGGTGGTTAGTTTTTCTGGGCATATGGGAAGATGCTATTTAACACGTAAAAACGGTGGAAAATTAACAGTTGGTAAGTGTGATAATAATAGTATTGTGATGAAAGTAAAAGGTAACAATATTTTATTTTTATGCCAGCAAAAAAGCCCTGGTGATGAATCATGTTCCTGGGTGGAAAAATCACAGCTAACCACTTCACATATGCTTTCGTATAATTTATATAAATAGGATCACACTACAGGACACCTG
>NZ_QLIT01000220.1 GCF_003574485.1 Facilibium subflavum | reverse complement strand
AAGCCAGTGATTTGGCTTATGTAATCTATACATCCGGTACAACTGGTCAACCTAAAGGGGTGATGATAGAACATAAAAGTATAGTAAACCTTGTATATGGACAAAGAAAATTTTTAAATATTAGTCCCAGTTCAAGAGTTTTACAGTATGCTAATTATGTCTTTGATGCATCTGTATGGGAAATTTTTAACACTTTAAGTTTTGGCGCAAGTTGTTACATCATCTCAGAGAGAGAAAGAAAAAACGTAATGCTTTTATCAAAATTTATCAATGACCACAAAATCAACATTGGACTATTACCGCCAAGTTTACTTAATATAATTGAACATAAGGATTTATTAACATTTACTACTGTCGTCGCTGGTGGAGAGTCATCTACTAAAAAATTGATAAAATCTTGGGATTACTCAAAATCATTAATTAATGCATATGGACCAACAGAAATTACAGTATGTTCAAACACTTATAATTATAATCAAAACAGTCTTAATAGTAATATTGGCAGACCAATAAATAACACTAAATGTTATATATTGGATACAAATCTACAGCCAGTTATAGAAGGAATGACAGGTCAGTTATGTGTTGCTGGCGTAGGTTTATCAAGAGGTTATTTAAACCAACCTGAACTGACAAAACAGCGTTTTATTGATAATCCCTTTGCGACAGATGAGGATTTTGAAAAAGGATATACGCGTTTGTACAAAACGGGTGACTTAGCTAGATGGTTGCCTGACCGTAC
>NZ_KZ984702.1:2695-2967 GCF_003574485.1 Facilibium subflavum | reverse complement strand
GGTGGTTTGGCCTTCTGGCGATGATTCCAACAGAAGCACAGGCGACTGTTCAGTATTTAAGCCCTTTTATCAGCTTCACGCACCTTTATGAAGGCAATGCTTTAACATTTTCAGGCAGAATACTGGCCATTGTTATCCTTATGATCTATTTCCTTATTAACTATTTTGGGATTAAGCTTTTATCTCGTGTGAATAATGTTGCAACCATATTTAAAATAAGCATACCCACGATCACGATTTTAGTGCTCTTAGCCGCACATTTTGATACCAGC
>NZ_KZ984702.1:0-2584 GCF_003574485.1 Facilibium subflavum | reverse complement strand
CCAGGCTCAAAAGCAGCTGAAGGTTGGGCTGCACTAAACTTCACAAGTCCACTTGTCAATCTTACTATGTTGCTTGGCTTAAATCTTATCACAGCACTGTTAATTGCTGATTCTATCGTAAGTCCATCAATCACGGGTTTAACTTACCTTGGTGCATGTTCACGAATGCTTTATGCCATGGCCGATAAAGGACAAATGCCACGCTGGATTGCCAAGCTCTGCCCAACGCATCATTTATCAAAACGATCTCTCTTAATTAACTTTGCCATTGGTATTATCGTGCTGTTTAACTCCAGCAGCTGGGCTTCTTTAATGGTTATTACCACCGCCTTTAATGTATTAGGTTATATGGGCGCGCCAATTTCTTTGGCTGGGATCGCGAAAAAAAGCATCAAAACCAAGATTTTCACATTATTTGTATTTGTTGTGCTATCACTTTTATTAAGCACATTGGCAAAAGATGATTTCCTCTTAAGCAATACTGCAATCACAGTGATGATGATTGTCTATGCAATTTTACAATATCGCCAGGGAAAATTTAGCCCTTATTCATTTTCATTTGTTATTTTCTTATGGTTATTGATGGCTGTCGCAGAAAACTTTATTGCCGTAATTGTTTTGGCTTGCATCTTTTTCTATTTCATTACACATAGAAAATTCATCGCCTTACTTAAACATGATATCCAGCCACATCATATACAAGAGGCCTACTAAGACTTTTTTATTGCCAAAGACGAAGACCACTTGTGAATCATTAATCGCCCCATGATTTCCATGCAGCTGAAGTGACCTCCAAGTAAAATTAAGGCTTTATTGGTATCACGCTTAATAAAATCCTCAGAAAAATACCTCTCCAGATAAATCATATTGAATCTTTTATCTGACATAAACCATGCGATAATAGTTTCTATACCTGACATACAAAGCGCTTCAAAAGAGGCTTTACACAAAGACTCAATAGCAACTTTATTTTTCTCAGGAAAACATAACTGTAAATTACGGTACGTTATTTTATAACGCCGCTTTGCGCTTTTATAGAATTTACCGCCAATAAACTTCCCTATATTCATTTGCCACTTATAGGGTAATTGAACGAATAATTTAAGAAAGAACACCAAACTCCACCCCCCATAATAACGAGGATGGAAAAAGTGGGATTTCACTTATCGAAAGGCTCTTGGATAAAAAGCGGCTCTTGATGCCTTCCTTGCGCGCTTAATCGCGGCTCTTTTGGCTATTTTTCTTTGCTCTGTCGGCTTAATATAATGCTGCCTTTCGCGCATTTCTTTCACAATACCTGCTTTTTCACAAGCACGTTTAAATTGTCTTAAAGAAATATCAAAAGGCTTTCGCTCATCAACTCTAATGCGAGGCATTATGCTAACTCAACATTAATCGCTTCAGGACCTTTTTTCCCTTGTTGGGTTTCAAATAGTACGCGTTGGCCATCTTGTAAATAACCACCCACAGCATCTAAATTTGACATGTGCACAAAAACATCTTTGTGTCCATCATCAGGTTGAATAAAACCAAATCCCTTGGCGCTATTAAAAAACTTTACGGTACCTTGTATTTTGCTCATAAATTGTATCTCTATATTTTATTGTAAACACATAACGTTATTGTTATGTCCAGCTAACACCATAGCATGAAAAACACGATAAAGAAAGAAGTTCTGTAAAATGGTTTATTGGTGGTATATACTCAAATTGACATCACAACAACAGGAGAAAGTGATATGGACTATCGAAAAGCCTTTATTTTATGTGCGGCTTTAAGCATATTATCAAGCGCATCTATTACCAGCGCTGCACCAGATGAGCAAGTGATTTCAGGGATTAATGCGAAAAAATCCATTACGATCGTTAACAAAACAGGCCAATCCCAGACATTTTATTTTATGGTGGCAAACGTGAACCCAATTCCTAGTAACATTATCGCAAGCTTTAAGGCCTTAAAACCTTATCCATGCCTTTATACCAAAGGCCAGGGAAATGCACAAACCTGTAATGTCACCATTCCAGATGGTGAACAACAGGTAATCCCTTTAAGTGGTTTTTCAATCCCAACCTTGCACCTTGACATCACAGGTGGCAAGGGGCAATGGCCTTTGGGACCATGCCCGACAACAACGGTTGAATTTGTCTTAAATTCAAATAATGCGGATCATTATGATGTAAGCCTTGTCAACGGCCAGAATTTTAATGTGAAAGTCACCTCTGCTGCCGGCGGTAAGCCAATTATTCTTAACACAGATAATCTAGCTCAAATCTTACAATTACCTGGTGTTTTTCCGCCAGGGTGCGATGGTTGCGCTGTTTCTATCAACCCACCAACCTGGCCGCAATGTCCAGGAAAAGTAGCAAAATCTTCCTGTAAGCAAGGCACACAATATAACCCCAACCCCGTATGCCAGTATGACAGTCAACCAATAAGTAATAGTTATACCGTGACGTTTACTGAGACTGGAGTTTAATAATTGAACTGGATTAGTGTCTGTAAAAATTGATAGCATAAATTTAATTTGTCAAGGCTGTAACAGAGCCCTGCGCAAATTCAATCATAATGATGAAAGCATATCTCA
>NZ_QLIT01000217.1 GCF_003574485.1 Facilibium subflavum | reverse complement strand
AAAAATACTCACAACGTCAATCCTTTGTTTAAGATGTGTTTTTTTGCGAAAAGTATCTTATATGCAATAGGTGCGGCGTTGCAATCAAATTCTACAATATGTTCATATTTTTCCTTAACTTAGTGCCATTAGTCACAGGTTGACTTTGATCAGGCTGTTGTGGGCAGTGTTTCAGGTGAAGAATTAAAAGGAAAAAAAAGTCAATGGGATCAGTGGAAGGCTAAGAACGCTAGTGCGACAGATAAAGAAAAAGCAAAACGGTGGCGAGAAATTTTTCCGATGTGGCCGATTATTGATGGTGATAATATCGATGCTCAAGGTGAGAACTATTTTAAGAAATATTCATCACCTATTGACGTAATAAACACCGAGCGATTTACCAATGCAAACACGAAGTTTCCTGTGGTAAGTGATAAAGCGAAACTTCCAGAGTTGACATTTGCCAGATTCTTAGGCGCGCTAGTAAATAACCCAGTGTTTTATGCTGATTGGTCTCAAGGTTCACATGAAAAGCTTGAAATTAGCAATGCAAGTATTTATTCACCCAATTTAGGAACGCTGAATGGCTGTAGTTTTTCAAGTTGTGTCTTTGATGTGATTGATAATAATAGGGACAACACCTTAGATTTATCAGAGGTTAGTAATACTTCGTTTACAAATTGTAAATTTCCTGCGTCTAAAATCTCCAGCAACCTTACTGCATGTAAGCTGCAAGGTGTAAGGTTTTATAATTTAACATTAACAGCTAATCATGACGGTGGGCAACCTGGCGATTGTTCAAACTGGCGCGATGTAGAGATTGGATTTCTCTCTGCAGATAAAGACGTGGATGGTAAAGTGTTGCTTTCTATACTTGATCATGCAAATGTTAAGCAAATCTCTGGTGAGGCGTTTATAAAAATAGCTGAAGCAAAGCTTAAGGCACTATGGAATGAATATAGCGAAAATACTAGTAAATTTAGACAAGCTTTTCGAAAGTGGTTTATTGATAATCTGGGCAAAGTTCCTGAAGAGGGCCTTCAAAGCGTGTTAGATGAAATCAAAGTCTGGAAGCCGAGTGATTGTGATAACATAGATAAATCAAATCCAAAACATCGGTTTTTTTTAAAAATATCTGAGAAAGGTTGGTTCAGCAGGCAAGAGTCAGAAGAAGGGCAAGGTATATTATTTTTATTATCGAGTAAAATACGAGGGTTAGAAAAACGCCCAAGGTTATTAACTTCTGTTATGAGGAGACTTCACCCAAGTTTCGCGGAAACTATTTCTTCTTACCGCCCAGATTATATTTATTTAAAGCCAGAATATTTACAAAGCTTTAATGATGATTCTGCTAAAAGGTTATCTGATTATGTGACAATTCAACTTCAAGATAGAGAGTTATACGAAAGCAGCAAAGATGATGGGTCTATAATTACAATAAGGCGTACAGCTGCTCAGGTGAGTCAACATACTGCAGAAAGGCTTGAGCAGGTTAACTTTAATAAGTTTATAATAGATATACGTAATAATCCTGTTTTATTCCAGGCGCTTAAAACTTTCATTAATGAGATGGATGTGCTAGAGCTTATGGCATTTATGCAGGTCGCAACTAAAGGGTGTGAAGGGAGTTCAGAATTTAACAAGTGCAATAATCAATTAAATTTATTGGGGTTTAAGGTTTTGTCTTTTTTCAACCCAGATACATTAACCAAAGGTCAACTTGGTGAGCTAGAGACAATATTACAACCATATGGTGGTTTTGAGCACAATGAAGTGCGCGGTAATATTCTAAGCAAAATTACATCAATTGATGAAAAGCATTTTGTTATTGGAAAACTGTTACAATTTATCGCCAGAAACGGACTATCTCAAAGTTTCCGGGATTACTGGAGACAAGAAAAAGGGACAGCTGTTGAGGCTGAAGACGGTAAGGGCAGCAATATCAAGCTTACCTTTTTTGCTATTGATGTTGATCAATGGGGAATAGTAAGCACTAATGAGGCAATGTGCTGTAAAGATGATTTAGCCCAAACGCTTATTGCCAGTTTTGAAAATCAGCGAAAATCACAGAGAGTCCCAGATAAACGTGCTGCAAATCCTTCATCTTTTTTAGGTAACCTATTCCAAGATGCTTTTGCAAGTAGCAGCCAGCCTGTGGCAGGTCCGCCATAATAGATAAAACCAAAATAGTAACCCTGGGTCACTGTTTTAAAATACGCATAAAATGTACAATTAATAAACTTTATTGATGGCTTGTGCTAATGTATTAAGCATGAAAAGTAGCATAAAGTATCAAGGAAAAAATAAGTAACATTAACCAACAGCGAGGATTGCATATGTCAAAAATGATTGTTTTAGTCGGCGCATGTAGTGCGGGTAAATCATCAACGGCCAAAGCGTTACAGGATTTATTAGCGGAACCAAATATTCACCTGGGGATTGATACCTTCCATCTGGCAATTCCGCCATCAAAGCTTAATTTATCAAATCCTGATGAAGATTACCTTTATCCACGGCAAAGCTTTGAGGATGGAAAACTGATGACAGAAATCGTACATGGGCCCATCATAAAACAGATCAACCTGGCGCGTTATGAGTCGGTGTGCTGCTTTTTAGATCATGGTATTACCGTGGTATCAGATGAGATTTTCTGGCGCGAGGATGATGTTAAGGTTTTTATTGAAAAATTAAATGGTAAGGAAGTGATTCTTGTGGGCATGTACGTCTCTGAGCTTGAAGGTGAGAAGCGTGCAAATAGAAGAGCAAGTAGTTCGCGAAATTATCAGGATAACTTTCGCCCGGTTGGCATGAGTATGGCATCAAACAGGGTAACACATCGATATATGCAGTATGATATAACGGTTGATACTGACAGTTTAACACCTAAAGAATGTGCACAAAAAATTTATGATGCACTGCATGAAAAGCGGCTGTTTAATGCATTTGAAACACTGTGTGGGCGTTATATAAAAAAGCCGGTAATTGATGCTGAAAGAAAATGTCAGCATCATATGGAAACAGTTGAGATTTAGATGTGCATAATTTGCCACTAAATGGGCAGTTTGGTATTGGAGCATACAACAGTAGTGGTTTTAAATATTATGTGCGTGATCAAAAAAATGGAAGATTCACATGCAAGGGGGTATCATCAGGGACGATGGCTTGCAATCTATATTGGATTATTAATAAATAATGTATGGCGATAATATAACCATAGTTGTTGCATCAATCAAGAAAGGCGTATAAGATGCGATAAAGCACATATATTGAACAGTTTGTTAATTGTTGTTACAACAGTAGGAATTTTTTAAAACAAATTTATGTATGAAAATAACTTGATTACCATCATCGATCAGCACCTGCTAAAGGGGGCGCAAGACACAGATATAGCTTATTTTGCCAAAGACAGACAAGGTAAGGTTATTGCCTGTAATGCTTTGTATTATAAGCTTGCAGGCTTTAGTTGTGAACGTGCGATTATCGGAAAAACAATGCAACAGGTCTCATGGCGACAATTAGCTTCGTTTTATGCTTTTGTTGAAAAAATGGTACTAAACAGCGGAGCAAAATATCTGAACATTGAAAAATTACCCGTTCAGATAGATGGCTCAAATAGTGTTATTTCAGAGAAAAAGCCAATTGTTATTAATGGCCATATCTATGGCTATATGGGGCGTTTCAAGGTAATGAAAAAAGCACCAGAAATAACGATTATACCAGGGCGTTATAATCGGCAGCAGGTTGTTATAAAGCACCTGTATTTTGTTGATATTATTCTTCCGCTTAAACTTTTTCAGATTTTAATTTATGTTACATTTTACCAATTGGATTATAAGTCTGTTGCAAATCTGGTACACTGCTCGGAAAGTACGATTAAAAAGCACATTGGCATGTTATACGATCGTTTTGGCTTGTATGATCAACAGCGAAATTTAAATGAGCTGCAGAAGATATCCAGATTGTTTATAGGCCAACGCGTGGTTGAAATGTGTTTTGATCTGCACTTAGAGGGTCAGTGCCACTTAATATTACCATTTGAGTAGTCTGTTGTGATTTTCTTTATAATAAACAAGGAATCTTCATGATTAAAATACTTGTGAGCAGTTGCCTTTTTGGCTGTAATGTACGCTACCATGGTAAAGCCGCAGAAATTCATCAGGCCTTATTTGCCAAATGGTGTCAGGAAGGTCGGATTGTGCACTTTTGTCCTGAAGTGCAAGCAGGTTTGCCAATTCCAAGAAACCCCAGTGAAATCGTTAAAGGCACTGGCATAGATGTACTTAATGGATATGCACGTGTGTTATCAAAAGATAAAGAAGATAAGAGTGATGCTTTTATAAAGGGGGCTTATTTGACATTGGCATTTGCGCAAAAGCATCAGATTAAGGTTGCACTTTTAAAGAAAAACAGTCCATCGTGCGGTAATACTTCTATTTATGATGGAACACACACAGGAAAACTTATAAATGGCAGTGGTGTGACAGCAGCGCTTTTAATGCGCAATGGAATAAAAGTCTATAACGAAAATGAGCTTCATCAGTTACATGAATATATCATGGTCAATGAAAGCATTTGATGTGGTGTTTGATAAATAACCTCAAGTTACTGTGAAATTATTAACCAGCTGTTATCATGCAAGGCATTCGATAATATCATATTCCAAAATTGACGATGCATAATCAGGCACATTTATATAAAAAGGTTGCCAGTGGGCAATATCAGGCAGGATTAAATTTAATTAAGCATTTACAATTGAGCAAAAATGCTTTGGTGCTTGATATTGGTGCAGGAACTGGGCAGTTAACTTATACTATGGCACAAGAAATCCTGCCACATGGGCAAGTAGTTGCTATTGAGCCTGATCAAGAGAGAATTTCCCTGGCACAACAAAATAGCCCAAAGCATATAAACAATATCCATTGGGTTATAGATGACTTTTTAAGCTTTGCAAAAACCACAGAACTGAGCTTTGATGTTGCTTATTCAAATTATGTTTTTCACTGGATAAAGCAGCAACAATTAGCGGTTGATGCCGTATATCGGCTGCTTAAACCTGGCGCAAAATTTGGTTTTTGCTGTGTGACAGGCATGCCAGAAGTGATTAAAGATATATCCTTTGCAACGAAAAATGGGCATGCGATTGTGAAGTCGTTGAACTTTTCATTTGCTGAAGCCTGGCTTAGTTACTTTAAAAACGCCGGATTTCGCATTTTACAGCATTATGAAGTGCCTGATTATGTTTTTGCTGATTTAGATGAGGTAATGCAATGGTGGCAGGCCACAACGCATGCCCGTTTTCAGGTTATCAATCTGGAGCAAAAGCAGTTAAGTGCACTGCAACAAAAATATTCAGGGAAAATTCATATTTATCAAAAAGAGACATTGTGTTTTATTGCACAAAAATAGCGTTTAGTGATCAGCGATATGTCGTAGGCGTACAAACACATAAGCGATGACTTCAGGTGTTGATTTGATTAGATGATAGAGCTCAAATTTGTTCTGGCATTGAAGACATTCTCTGATATATTCCAGTCTATTTTCAATTGTGCGTCTGGATTTATGAAGTGCTATAGCAATGTCACCGGCGTGTATCGTACCAAAATAAAGTGCTTTAATAATTTTTACATCCGTAACCGATAAACGGTGTATCTCAGGGTAGTTTAAAAAAAACTGCTGCAAGATATCAGGCGATTTTCGTGTAATAATTAAGTCTTTCGTTATATTGCAGGCTTCATATAGGTTGGGTTCAGACCAGAAAAAATTTTCAAACTCAGTGAGTATTTTTTCAGCACGTTGTTGGTTTAGTAGCGAGCTCATATTAATAAATTGTGAGGTTAAAAATCCCAGTAAAGAAATAGATGCATCCATATGGTATTTAATAAATACATGATAAAACCCTGTTGCATTATGTTGCAAATAACGTTCAAACTGAAGTGGTTGATCATTTGCGTGTTGTTTGGTGAGAATATCAGTGTAGCGCGTATTTTTGCCAAAATTCAGCATGTGGGTATATGAATAGGATTTGTCATAAACCTTATCATCAAATGCGTACCATATCTCAGAGATGCCTTTGGATAAAATCGGCAAGTTATAAACGCTGCCATCTATCATTAATCGGCTATACCAGGCTTCAGTTGCACAAAATGCTTCTTTTAACGCTTTATGGTACACGGCAAATGATTGATACCATTGCTTATAGGTGTATTTATAAATATCATCAATAATCGTCATAGGGTTGATATTCTATCGTTGCTATTGCTTATTTTAAGATAAAAGATTCCAAACAACAAACCTGTGGTTAATTTTTTGCGCAAAATACGCGCAAATAGAGTAACAATACTCTATATATACTGCTAGTGGGTATAGTATAAATTTATAAGAAAAAATAGCTTAGTATTTATTGTGCAAAAGGTTAAAATGGAAGAAAAAATGTACCGTTACCATCATAATATGCGATCGTTCATTAAGGATTATATCTATAGCAGCAAAGATGATTTAGCAAGATTTGTTAAAGATTTAAAGGGTAATATTATTGCTTGCAATGAAACTTTATGCAAATGGAGTGGTTTGTCTGCTAAAGAAGTTATAGGGAAAAAAATTCATGAGATTCCGGTTTGGAGGAATAATGTGAAAGAATGCTGTTTTGATGAGCAGATTGTTGTGG
Organism: Facilibium subflavum; assembly: GCF_003574485.1. Classification (GTDB taxonomy): domain Bacteria; phylum Pseudomonadota; class Gammaproteobacteria; order Francisellales; family Francisellaceae; genus Facilibium; species Facilibium subflavum. Next base: position 623 of record NZ_QLIT01000217.1, on the reverse strand, counting down.
ATGGTTTTACCAAATACCTTAACTTTAAATATATTCCGCTGATAGATCGGCCACAAGCGCGGATATTGGTTGAAAAATTGCCCATTGTGATTGAAAATCAATTAAGCGGTATTGCGATTAAATCAAAAATAATCGATGTGCCATGCCAGTTTAAAATCATGACAACTTCTGCTCGACAAAAGGTAATTATTATTCAGCATGGTTATTTTTTTGATATTACGTTGCCTATAAAGCTTTTTAAGGTGTTGGCTTATGTTGCCTGGTATAACCTTGATTATAAGTCCATTGCTAACATTTTATATTGCTCACAAAGTGCGGTGAAAAAATATATTGGTCAGTTATATGATCTTTTGAAGCTTTATGAGAATCAGCGTAACCTTAATGAATTACAAAAGGTTGCACAGCTCTTTCTTAGTTTTGATATGGTCAGTGCCTGTTTTGATATTGAGAAAGAAAGCTCTCCACAGTGGGTTGCATAGCCTTGCAATACCAAGCTAAGGCAGGATAATAATATCATGTTTTGCCAGTCGCTTTGGTACATATTGACTGATACCAAGCTCGATTGCCTTGTTGATTATTTCTTCCGTTGAGGCGGTATTAAGCTCCACACTACAGGACACTAA
>NZ_QLIT01000216.1 GCF_003574485.1 Facilibium subflavum | reverse complement strand
GAAGTCATTCGTAAAGAATTACTGCATGTACAGGTGAGTATACTTAAGCATAGAAAAACAGAAAAGAAATATGGCATTCCATCAGCTACTGGTGCGCATGCAGCTAAGATTTATCAAACGATGGGACTGTCTTTAGCAAGCACACCTTTTGTTATTGTGGATAACTCAATGTAGTGCCCTGGGTTTTGAAGGAATCCTTATAAAATAAGGCTTTCACATTCAAAAGTGTCAAAGTCGGGAGTTATTGGAGGTGGTGGTTGCTTTATAAACCATGTGCTTGCTGATAATTATAATGATCGCAGTAGGGACACCAGAAATGGTTATAGCTCAGCTTCAGATCAAGGATCATGAGCTAATGTCTGACCTCGATAATCAGGTGTGTTTTCGCTGTTTCTGACAGCGATTTACAAACGATGTTTTTATTTTTTATATCCAGGTTAGCATCCCATTCATCAAGTAGTAAGATTTCTTTATCAGATAAATTATCTAATAGTTCTAATATGGATGATACTCTACGTTGCCCTGTTGAACCTTGCTCGATTACATCATTAAAATGGACTTCTGGACCTATATAAATACTGTCTTTTTTTTGGCTTTTAATTAACTTTAAAAAAGAACTCTTACCCGCACCATTGGGGCCATTTATTAAGTATCTCCCTTTCGTTGAATCTTCGTTGATTAAATTAAATAAGCTATCCACAGAGTGAGTGTTGTCACCTGGTCTATCAATTTGTGCAATTGATATTTGTGACTTGTTGATTTGTTTGGATAGTTCTTGTCGTTCCAGACGACTGTCAAAGCTGGCAAGGTTTGAGAGCATTTTCATAGTAAGCGCGATACGGCTATTATACATACTCACAGCATGTAAATTCTGGAACATTTGCAAGCTTCGCGGCAGGGTGGCAACCAAGGCACCAATTAATACTAATTTATGAGAAAGTGCATAACTTGTCGCAATTATCACGATTGGTATCGCAATAAATATAGGAATACACGAAAGAATTTGTTCATGAAATTTATATTTTTCTTTTTGAAGGAAAAAGGATTGCATTCCTAATTTTACATCTTCCTCTTTTTTTTGCAGACTCTCTTGGGGTGCATAAAATAAAAAATCCCATAGTAAACTGATACCCGATAAGACTGTCAATTTTTTAGACTGAATTTCACTGCCAAGCATTTGAATCCGAGAGCGCGTAAACGTCAATAGGAGCGAAGATATCACCAAGGCAAAACAAACAGCACCTGTCACCACCCAACCCAAGGTGAATAAAAAGGCCAACAATGTAAATAAAATGTTGCAATACAATGAAATAAAATCAAGGACGAATTCAGATGCCGAATCTATAGTTGCTAGGGCCTCCCCACCAATCCAGTGGTTTGTTTCCAATTTATTTTTCTGTGACGAATAGGACATATCTCCTCCGACGGTCGAAAGAAGACTCAATGTATATCGTCGCCACAAGTCATTGGCTAATTTTGTTGTAAGAAAAAGGGCAGTAGAGCCAATACTATAAGCAACAGCAACACTTACGAAAAAGAGTATGATATAGTTCATCACGGCATTGACTTGCTGCAATGAGACTGACATCCCAGCCAACGCAATAAAATAGGTAGACCCACCAATCAATATTTGCTGCAAAATAATGAGTGCTAAAGCCGCCAGAAAAAATTTATTTGTAAATAGCCTTACTTTCATAAATTCAAGTGACTTCCTCCGAAAGAAGTTTTAACGACATTTTAAACTTATTTTGTAAATGAGTCGGCAATTTCTCAGCATGACTTTACTCCCTTTCTATTGATTTAGTGCCTTGAAAAAGCATGCTTGATTAGCGCTTTTCCCCTTGTTAGCCATATAAATCTATCATTTTAGCTATAGACAGGCAATAACTGTTATCGTTAATATAAACTACCAGGTTAAAAGAATCATGAAATTGTGGCGTGTACCCATCATGACGACAAGTACCATAACCTATAACGTGCCAAGTCAGTTAGATATTACAATTTCTGTCGCAAGAAGCATTTGACCAAGCGGTTGACCCCTATAAAATGACGAAAGGTGGGATGTTGGGATAGATTAATAAGATCTTTTTACTTGAAGGAGGCATCAATGAAAATTAAAGGGATTTTAGATAGATGCGCGTTTATAGTTAATCGCTATAATACGTATCAGATGCCGCCTTTGGTATTACAGCTAGCAAAAGACTATTTATTACTCATACAAAAAGGTAGAAGCTATGCTGCATGCATTATACTAAGGTCATTGATAGAGAGTATCGCTAATTTCAAGTTAGAGCTATCTTGCCCAGAAAAGTATAAAGCAATGATAGATAATAATGAATATGCACTCTATAAGCATCAGTTGATATCTTCAAATTCTGAGTTAGCATCTTTGGTAGACGTAAAGACACTTAACAATAATTTAAGACAAAGGAATACGGAGCTAAAACAAAACTGTTATTCAGGCGCTGAAAAAATTCCTTCTAGTAAGAAACTTGATCATATTACAGATAATCTCTGCTCTGAGGCCTATAGTGATCTTTGTCCTTTTGTGCATGCAATACCATGTAGTGAGCTATGCTATAGAAATTTTTTTCTGCATTACATGGATGCAATTTGGGAGCTTTTAACCATCTTGGAAAACCAGTATCAATCTCAACTAGAAGGGCTTTGGACAAATAGTGAGAACAAGATTGGTGAATTATTAGATCTAGTATCCCACTTCAAGTCCTGATTAACTTTCATTACATTCTACTTTAACGAAATGATGAACTCGGGAACAATGGGAGAATTATCCTTTGGTTCATACTCCTGAATAACTTGCTGTTTTTTGCTCAATTTTCACCATCAAGAACACCCTTCAAGTTATTGCTTTGTTTAGTTGCGGCGCAGCCGCTTAGGGTGCTCTCTGAATAACTTTAACTAATATACGACCATAGTTGTTTTTTTAGACCACATGGATAGCCCTAGTACAATAATTTCATTAATAATCATAAATATTATTATTTGTATTAGTCTGGGTATGGTCTGACAATTAGGTGAATTCATCAAATATTTGATATTTAAAGTTCTAAATTTCAACTATGTTTGATTGCAAAAATTTTAAATTCTTTGTTTTTTGTTATATCTACTTCACTATTAGTTTGCTGACAAGTTAATCTTTAAGCTAATTTCAAAACGCAGAGCCAGGGTTGTTTTTTGGTAACAGCCCTGGATGCACCCCTTGCGCTCCCACAATAACGCTCAGAATGAATAAAAAATACAATTTGAGCAATGTTGCTCAAATTGTATTTTTTATTGCTCTTTTTGTCAAATGCTTTTTCCATTTTTTAAAAAAATATATAAAATAAAACCCAAAGCATTCATTATATGTGAAATATTTTATGAAAAGAATAGTGTGGGATAATGCTCGCGTATCTACTAGGCTCAGAGATATACGCAAAGCATCTGGTTACAAGTCTGCTAAAGCATTTACTGATAAGTTTGAACTCGTATACTCAACTTATAGTCAACATGAAAAAGGCACTCGTAGTATATCTATCGTAGATCTATTTAATTACTGCACTCTATTGAATGTTTCTTTTGATGATTTCTTCCAAGATATAAGTTCAGATAGCATTCGAAAAAAATGTAATACAAACCATCAATATGCAAGTTACGAGGAAAAACCACTTACACATTTTAATATAAGTCATGACAATACTCACATAGAGCTTTTAAAGCACACATTGATCACGCCTAATAAAGCATTTTAAAGTTTTTTCGTGTAGGATATTTCACAAAGTTATATGCAAGCTGTATTCAAAATGGAAATTTTACAA
>NZ_QLIT01000215.1 GCF_003574485.1 Facilibium subflavum | reverse complement strand
AGAGATGTCTACTCGACATAGAAACGTAAAAATGAATCCGGTTGCAAAAAGTTTAGCAAAATTAAACTATAATGCTGGTGTTCATCAAAAGACAAATAAAGCAAAACGGGCAAAAGAGAAGCGCCAGCTTTTAAAATCACTATCACAAAGCTGTGATAGCTATTTAATGAGTCTGTTTTTAGTTAAGCAAATTGATTAAATAGCTATGTAGTAAACTGCTGTGCAATGATAGTAATTAACAAAGAATTAATCGCAAAGTTCTGTAAAAAACATGCAAGCGCTAAAAAAAGCTTTGAACCGCTACTGAAAATTTTAGAAAACAATGCTTTTAGCAGCTTTAAAGAATTAACAGAAACATTCAAAACGGCTGATTATGTTTATCATGTTTTTACAATTTTTGATGTGGCTGGTCATAACTACCGGATGGTGACGGTTATTGATTATGACTTTTTAGTGATAGAGGTTCGCTATATTTGGACGCATGAGGAATACAACAAAAAACAGTCTGTATTAAAAAGAGAGGCGAAAAAATATGCTAGCAATAAGTGAGTTACATAAGTCCTGGACTTTGTTGATGCCTTATGTTGAGGCATATAAAACAAAAAAGCAATATGATGAAGCAAAGAAGTTGTTGCGTAAGCTTATGCAGTTAAGATCAGACGAAAAAACGCAGGAAATAAAGTCTTTTGGCCGAGCATTGGCAAAGCAAATTGAGCAATATGAAAGTAAAAGCTTTGGGATTTCAAGTGATGCCAGCTCACAAGAGATTTTAGCATATTTAATGAAGATGAATGGGTTAACGCAAAAAGACTTGCCCGAAATAGGTTCACAATCGCTTGTGTCAAAAATATTAAAAGGTGAAAGAGGGCTAACGCTTGAGCATGTTAAATCGCTCTCAAAAAGGTTTAATGTATCGGTTAATACATGGTTTTAAGTGCACGTGATGTATTGCTTTTAGCATATATTGTCCAAGTGCTTAGGTTCTCAGTAAGTCAAAAGCCCACTACCTTGCTAAATAATCCCGATAAAGCCGACATAAATCCTGATCAAAACAAACAAAATAAACGGTGATATCATCTTGCGGGTTAAGGTTTTCTGTCACCGTATCAATGGCAATTTTAACTGCCTGATCTTTTGGATAACCATAAATCCCACAGCTAATAGCAGGAAAGGCAATTGATTTTAAATGGTGTTTTTTCGCCAGTTTTAATGCTTCCTTATAACAAGATGCTAAAAGCGTGGGCTCATTTTGGTGTCCGTCATGCCAAACAGGTCCTACCGTGTGAATAATGTATTTGGCAGGCAGGTTATAACCTTGTGTCATCTTCGCCTGGCCTGTCTTGCAACCGCCAAGTTTTTTGCATTCTTCTAAAAGCTTAGACCCCGCAGCCTTATGGATAGCGCCATCCACGCCACCACCACCTAGAAGACTATTATTCGCAGCATTAACAATTGCATCAACGTTGAGTCTGGTGATGTCATCTTGAATTATTTTGATTTCCATGTGGTATGATTTCATTGTTCCATTGTAATGAATATAATAAATAAGAGACAAGATGAACTCAAGCTTTGTAATTTGGCAAGGGTTTGCTATGGTTGTATTTGTTCTTTATATTGCAAAGGAGTCAAAATGGCAAAGCGCATAGAAAGCGACAGTTTAGGAGAAATCCATGTCGATCATGACAAATACTGGGGTGCTCAGACACAGCGATCCTTAAAGTTTTTTTCAATTGGCAATGATATCATGCCTATTGAGGTCATAAAAGCCATGGGTATTTTAAAGAAAGCTGCTGCCTTGGCAAATTTTGATTTAGGAATATTGTCCAAAGATAAGAAAGATATTATTGTTAACGCGGCCGAAAAAGTGATTGATGGTAAGTTAGACGATCATTTTCCCTTACATGTATGGATGACCGGTAGCGGTACACAATCAAATATGAATGTGAATGAAGTCATTGCCAATTATGCTATTGAGCTTTCAGGTGGAAAGCTTGGCAGTAAAAATCCTATTCATCCCAATGATGATGTCAATATGTCACAATCATCAAATGATACGTTTCCAACGGCAATGTATATTGCCACGGCTTTAGGGGTTTATAAAAAGCTCATCCCAGCGGTTTCGCTTATGCAGGAATCCTTGGCAGAAAAAGCAGATAAATGGGCAGATATTGTTAAGATTGGCCGCACGCATATGCAAGATGCTGTACCCTTAACACTGGGCCAGGAGTTTTCTGGTTATGCAGCCCTTTTAGATAAAGATATCAAGCGCTTAAAATATGCTTTAAATGATGTTTATGAATTGGCTATTGGGGGGACTGCTGTGGGTACTGGATTAAATGCACCTGATGGGTTTGCCAAAAAGGCCTCAGATTATATTGCTCAATTAACGGGGTTGCCATTTGTCTCAGCAGTCAATAAGTTTGAAGTGCAAGGCTCTCATGATGCTTTGGTTGCGATGATGGGCTGTATGAAGACTTTAAGTGTTTCTTTATTAAAAATTGCCAATGATATTCGTCTTTTAAGCTGTGGCCCTAGAGCTGGATTTCATGAGCTGATATTGCCTGAGAATGAACCTGGTTCATCGATTATGCCGGGCAAAGTGAATCCAACTCAGTGTGAGGCGATCACAATGGTGGCAGCACAAGTTATCGGCTATGATACGGCCGTTTCCATTGCCGGAGGTGGTGGCTACCTGGAGATGAACGTTTATAAACCCTTGATGATTCATAATATTATGCAATCAATCAATATGTTAAGTGACAGTTGTCAAAACTTTACAAGATATCTTTTAGAGGGGATGAAGCCAAATAAGGAAAAAATTGACCAGGATGTGCATAATTCATTGATGCTTGTCACCGCATTAGCACCTGTGATTGGTTATGATAAGGCATCCAAGCTTGCCCATTATGCCAATCACCATAATCTTTCTTTAAGCCAAGCCAATGAAGTGCTGCAGTTTTTATCACAAGAAGCATTTAACAAGGCCATTGATCCATATAAAATGGCAAAAGGTGGGATGTTGGGCATGTAGATATACATCGACCTAGATGTGATAGCTTATTTATGTTTTTAGGTGAAAACGATGATTTAACTGGCTTAGATATTGAAGTTACACTTAATAAACAGGTTTTTCGAATAAAAAGTCCCGCTTCTGTGTTTATTCCATTGGGAGTATATCATTCTTACAAAGTTATTGGAGGTGGTGGTTGCTTTATAAACCATGTGCTTGCTGATAATTATAATGATCGCAGTAGGGACACCAGAAATGGTTATAGCTCAGCTTCAGATCAAGGATCATGAGCTAATGTCTGACCTCGATAATCAGGTGTGTTTTCGCTGTTTCTGACAGCGATTTACAAACGATGTTTTTATTTTTCCCGACTTTGACACT
>NZ_QLIT01000214.1 GCF_003574485.1 Facilibium subflavum | reverse complement strand
CCGTATGCAGCCTCTAGTTATAAAGATCATCATAAATCTATTAAAGCGATGACATTGATTGCTGCCAAAAAGGAAGGATTAACCAAGAAAACAGATGTTGTTGCTTTATCAGATGGAGCCAAGAATTGCTGGAATGTTTTAAAATCTCTTAAAAAACACTGCAAATCCATTACCTATATTCTTGACTGGTATCATATATCCAAGAAGTTTGATACGTTAATTGGTCAGTTAAATGACTTCCAGCAGAGCTGGAAGCTTATTTAGATGACGCCCTAAAAGGGCTTTACCTTGCGCCTGTAGGCGCTATTACCATTGCAACTTCAATTGCTGTTGCTCCAACTGATCTTCATGCTCCTCTTGATTTCTAATATATTCACGAACAACCTGCTCATCTAGACCCACTGTAGAAGCAAAATAACCTCTTGCCCAAAAGTGCTCTCCTGTGAAATTTCGCTGTTTACCTTTAAATTTACGTGCAATAGCTATTGCACTTTTACCTTTCAAATATCCAACCACATTTGATACCGCATATTTTGGGGCAATACTCAAACACATATGAACATGGTCTTTCATCAAATGACCTTCCTCTATTTTAATATCAGCCCTCTTGGATAAATCATGAAATATCTCAACAAGATATTTCCTTAAACTACCATAGATTATCTTCGGTGGATTCGTATAATAAGTGCATAACCTTTGATAAATAAGGGTAGCAAGAGAGATCGTCTATATTGTGCAAGCCTGAAATCATCAAGACCG
>NZ_QLIT01000213.1 GCF_003574485.1 Facilibium subflavum | reverse complement strand
AATTATTGAGTCTGTCAATGATCAGCTTAAGAATATTAGTCAAATCGAACATACGAGGCATCGTTCAATTTGGAACTTTATGACAAATTTATTGTGTGGCCTTATTGCCTATTGTTTTCAGCCAAAAAAGCCAAGTTTACGGATTAAGGGAGATAGTGAGCTGATAGTTTTATGAACACTTATGTCGAACTCACGTTAACTACGGTAGTTAGATAGCTTGGATCAACCAGGGCCTTTGGGAGTATTGAAATAACTGTGTAAATTCTTTCATAGGTTATAATGGTTAAAACGTATAATCTAAGGACGAAAGATGAAGAATAAAGAACAAAACAAAGCATTAGATCAAGCGCTTGATCTCATTGTTGAATCAGGTGCTGATTTATCCAATCTATTTAAATCAGATGGCGTATTGAAGCAATTAACCAAAGGTCTGGTTGAACGTGCTTTACAAGGTGAACTAAAGGCGCATCTTGGTTATGACAGGCATGAACGTAGCAATTCTGCTAATGCACGTAACGGCACGGCACGAAAAAGCGTAATAACAGAAGATGGCCTATTGGAAATTGATGTGCCTCGTGATCGCTCAGGTGAATTTGATCCTGTACTTGTTCCCAAGCGAAGCACGCGGATTGAAGGTTTGAATGAAAAGATTATTTCATTATATGCCAAAGGTATGAGTGTTTCAGATATTCAATTGCAATTACAGGAGCTTTATGGTGGTGCTGAGATCAGCACAAGCTTAATCAGCAAGATTACCGATGAGGTGTTGGAAGAAGTCAAACATTGGCAATCTCGGCCACTAGATGCGGTTTATCCGATTGTTTTCTTTGATTGTTTGGTGGTTAAAGTCCGTCAGGATAAGCGTGTGCTAAATAAAGCCGTTTATGTTGCTTTAGGTATAGATCGTACAGGTAGAAAAGATGTGTTAGGCCTTTGGATGAGCGAGAACGAAGGCGCTAAGTTTTGGCTGGCAAACTTAACTGAGCTGAAAAACCGTGGTGTACAGGATATTTTAATCGCCTGTACAGATAATTTAACCGGCATGTCTGATGCTATTAGTGCCGCTTTTCCTAAAACAGAGCATCAGCTTTGTATTGTCCATCAAATCAGAAATAGCCTTAACTACGTCTCTTATAAGCAACGAAAAGAAGTGGCCGCTGATTTAAAACCTATCTATACTGCAGCCACGGAAGAATCAGCCTTGATGGCATTAGAGGCTTTTGCACAAAAATGGGATAAACAATACCCGCATATCGCCAAATCATGGTATGCTAACTGGGATAACCTGGTTGTGTTTATGCAATACCCTGATCAAATACGCAAGGTCATTTATACGACCAATGCAATTGAGTCTGTGAATAGCCAGTTGAGGAAAGTAACGAAAAATAAGCGTTCTTTCCCCAATGATAATGCAGTATTTAAAACCTTGTTTTTGGCAATTGACTATATGACAAAAAAATGGACAATGCCAATTAGAAGCTGGAGTGAAGCAATGCCGTATTTTTTAATTAAATTTGAAGGCAGAATTTAAGTGCTATGAAAAATTTACACAGTTAGATGGATGGGCTCATATAACTAAGTC
>NZ_QLIT01000212.1 GCF_003574485.1 Facilibium subflavum | reverse complement strand
AAGCACATTGTCCATACAATCACGTTTGATAATGGTAAAGAGTTTGCAACACATGAGGAAATTGCGAAAGAACTCGATTGTTCTACTTACTTTGCAAAGCCTTATCACTCATGGGAGCGAGGGCAGAATGAAAATGCGAATGGCTTGCTAAGACAATACTTTCCCAAAGGGATGCAGCTAAACAATGTTTCACTTGAAGCAGTAACTTTAGCAGTTGACAGGTTAAACAGCAGACCAAGAAAGTGTTTGGGGTATAAGACACCTTGCAAGCGCTTTTTTCAAAGTTTTTGAAAAAACTTTTAATCAGGTTATTTTGCAACCAGCAAAACGTTAACCAAGAAAAGGCACAGAATAAATATAAGAAACAAGTAAAAGCAATCTTAACTCAAAAGTACATTATGGCTAATTGCCACTGAAAAATTCTTTAACGTTATCAAACCATGATTTTGATTTTGGTGAATGTGTATGGTGCTGCCCTAACGAATCAGCAAACTGGTGTAACAACTCCTTCTGCTTACTGTTTAAGTTAACTGGTGTTTCTACCGTTACCTTACACATCAAATCCCCCATACTGCTACCTCTTAATGCTTTGACACCTTTACCTCTCAAGCGAAACATTTTGCCAGTTTGCGTTTCAGGCGGGATTTTCAACTTAACCTTACCATCAATTGTTGGCACATCAAGCTCACCACCTAAGCAGGCTGTAATAAAGCTAATAGGCACCTCACAATATAAATCCGACCCATTGCGCTCAAAAATAGGATGCTGTCTTACCTGCACCTGAACATACAAGTCTCCGGGCTGAGCACCTTGTTCTCCTGCCTCACCCTCACCAGATAATCGAATACGATCACCCGTATCAACACCGGCAGGTATTTTTACAGACAAAGACTTAACCTCTTCTTTTCGCCCCTGGCCATGGCAATGCTTACAAGGATCTTTGATCGTTGAGCCTCGGCCGTGACATGTAGGACAGGTCTGCTCAACAGAGAAGAAACCCTGGGACATTCTCACAGCCCCTGCACCATGACAGGTAGCACAAGTCTGTTTACCACTTCCACCATGACCGTGACAATAATCACAACTGACATAGGTAGGCACTTTAATTTTTTTCGTTACACCATGAACCGCTTCTTCTAATGTAATATCCAGATTATATTGCAGATCCGCACCACGTCTTGCCCTTGCTCTGCCACCACTTCGCCCGGCTTGCCCGCCACCAAAGATATCGCCAAAGATATCACCAAAGATATCACCAAAACCGCCAGCGCCACCAAAACCACCAGCGCCACCTTGCTGGTTTACCCCTGCATGCCCAAACTGGTCGTAGGCTGTTCGTTTTTGAGGATCACTTAATATTTCATAAGCCTCTGAAGCCTCTTTAAATTTGGATTCAGCATCTTTATCATTTGGGTTTCTATCCGGATGGTATTTCATTGCCAGCTTGCGATAAGCTCGCTTTAGCTCCTGAGCTGTGGCACTCTTTGAAACACCTAATATTTCATAATAATCTCTAGGCATTGTAACTACCGTATTTTCTCGTTATTTATCTATCAACTTTAATAACTGCATCTTTAAATAAAAAGCAGCGCATGTATATAAAAAATGCGGGGCATACCCGCATTTTTCAAGTTTTAGACTATTAATTATTTTTTATCGTCGTCTTTAACTTCTTCAAACTCAGCATCCACAACATCATCTTTCTTGTCAGAAGATTGCTTTGCCTGATCCTGCGCCTTAGCGCCATCTTCTTGGTCTTGCCCAGCTGAAGCCTGCGCTTTTTCGTAGGCTTTTTGTGCAATCGGTGAGAACGCCTCTTCCAGTGATTTTGTTTTGGCTTCAATTGATTCCTTGTCATCACCTTTGATCACATCCTCCAGCGCTTTGCAGGCTGACTCGACTTTTTCTTTTTCATCATCAGAGATCTGATCTTTAAGGTCAGTCAAGGACTTGCGCGCGCTATGAAGTAAGTTATCTGCAGTATTTCGCGCTGCAACCAACTCATGAAACTTCTTATCTGTTTCAGCATTAGCCTCAGCATCTTCAACCATTTTATTAATATCACCTTCAGATAAACCACTTGATGCTTTAATGACAATGTTCTGCTCTTTGCCGGTTGCTTTGTCTTTTGCTGATACATTTAAAATACCATTTGCATCAATATCAAAAGTCACCTCAATTTGCGGCGTACCACGAGGCGCTGGTGGAATATCAGAAAGATCAAAACGCCCAAGTGATTTATTCGCAGAAGCCATTTCACGCTCACCTTGCAACACATGAATTGTAACAGCAGGCTGATTATCTTCAGCTGTTGAGAACGTTTGCGATTTTTTTGTTGGAATAGTCGTGTTGCGCTCAATAAGCTTTGTCATCACGCCACCCATCGTTTCAATACCAAGTGACAAAGGTGTGACATCCAGCAACAATACATCTTTAACATCACCTGCTAATACACCACCTTGAATTGCAGCACCCATAGCAACAGCTTCATCCGGGTTAACATCACGACGTGGCTCTTTCCCAAAGTAGGCTTTCACTTCTTCTTGAACTTTAGGCATACGTGTCTGCCCACCAACCAGGATGACATCTGTCACATCAGAAACCTTTAGGCCTGCATCTTCAATTGCTTGTTTACAAGGCTTGATAGTTCTTTTAATCAAATCTTCAACTAAAGATTCAAATTTCGCACGGGTTACTTTAATATTTAAATGCTTAGGACCTGTCGCATCCGCAGTGATATAAGGCAGGTTAACATCAGTCTGCTGCGCTGAAGAAAGCTCAATTTTTGCTTTTTCTGCCGCCTCACGTAAACGCTGCAGCGCCAATGTATCATTATGTAGATCAATGCCACTTTCTTTTTGAAACTCATCAATCAAGTAGTTCATTAAGGCAACATCAAAGTCCTCACCACCTAAGAATGTATCACCATTGGTTGCTAATACTTCAATCTGGCTGTCGCCATCAACATTTGAAATCTCGATCAAAGAAATATCAAACGTACCACCACCCAAATCGTAGACGGCAATAACTTGATCTGCTTTCTTCTTATCCATACCATAAGCAAGTGCGGCAGCTGTTGGCTCGTTGATAATACGTTTTACTTCCAAACCTGCAATCTTACCGGCATCTTTTGTTGCTTGACGTTGTGCATCGTTAAAATACGCCGGCACAGTAATCACGGCTTCAGTAACTTTTTCACCCAAGTAATCTTCAGCTGTTTTCTTCATTTTACGTAAAACCTCAGCTGATACCTGAGGTGGTGCCATTTTTTTATCTTTAAGCACTTCAACCCATGCATCACCATTATCAGCTTTAATCACCTTGTAAGGGACTTTTTTAACAATGTCACTTTGAACAACTTTTTCATCAAACTTACGACCAATTAAACGTTTAACTGCATATAAAGTATTGCTCGCATTCGTCACTGCCTGGCGCTTTGCTGGTTGACCAACAAGAATCTCACCCCCGTCTGTGTAAGCAACAATTGATGGTGTTGTACGTGCGCCTTCTGCATTTTCAATCACACGTGCATTTTTGCCATCCATCACAGCAACACAAGAATTTGTTGTACCTAAATCTATACCAATTATTTTACCCATTTGTTTCTCCTTATAAATTCGATGTCTGGTTATATGCTGTCACATATATAAAATTTCAAGTTATAATTTAATTATTTTTTACGACTAACACCCGTGCTGGACGAACAACCCTGTTATTTAACGCATAACCTTTTTGAAAAACACTCATCACTTGATTATCTTTCATCTCCGGGTTGGGCTGCATTGCCATGGCTTCGTGTTTATTAGGATCAAAGCTCTCACCAACAGGATTGATTTGTACAATGCCAAATTTATCCATTGTATCTAACAACATCTTTTGTGTTAGCGATACTCCTTCAGCCATCGCCTTAATATCCTCAGAAGTATTTGCTGTTTCAACAGCTTTTTCCATACTATCCAATACAGGCAATAACGCATCTGCAAATTTTTCTAATGCGTATTTGTGCGCATTACCAACATCCTTTTGTGCACGGCGACGAGTATTTTCCATTTCAGCCAACGCTCGCAGGCTTTCCTCTTTTGCCTCATGCACTTTTTCTTCCGCATTGGAAAGCTTTGCTTTTAACACATCAACCTCTGCTTTAAGCTTTGTCACGTCACCTGCTTGATCAACAGTATTTTCTGTCTCTAGCGTTTCTAACTCTTCTTTTTTTGGTTTTGACATCTCACACCTGCTTTATTTTTAAAAACTGTCCTATCAACTAAGGGCATTTTTTCGCTTTTCAAGAAAATATCCATAAAATAGTTGGAAAAAGTTATTAACGAAATAAATAAACCCACTATAATAGTAAAAACTGAACGTTAAATAACTAGAATCGCGCAAATAATGGCCAAAAAAATCATCCCATCTATTGCCACAGCAGTATTGCTAAGCACATCACTTTATACCTTTGCTGTTGCAAACGTAAGCTACAAACCAATCACATATCAAGCTTTACCCCAATGGAATAATGGCCAGCAACTTTATGCCTATAAAGCCTTAAAAACCTCATGTCAAAGTATTATTAACAGTAAAAACTACAGCCCCAACTGGATCAATACTTGCCAGAATCTTTTAAGCGCACCCGTACAGACAAACCATCAAGCACGAAAAATATTACAAACCTATTTCACACCTTATCTCATTAGTTATAACGATCAAACAAAAGGCGTTTTTACTGGCTATTATGAACCCTTAATTAAAGGAAGCTTACATAGAAATAAGGACTATCCTATTCCAATCTATAAAAAACCTGCTGACCTTATTAGCAAAGTAATTAATGGAAAAAGAAGATATGGTCACATCGTTAATGGGCAATTTAAGCCTTATTATACACGCCAAGAAATCGCAGATAATAATTTTTTCACCCAAAAAGACGTCATTGCCTGGGTACCTTCAAGAATTGAACGCACTTTCTTACAGATCCAAGGATCAGGGCGCATTTTGTTAGAAAATGGCTCAAGCCTTCTTGTTGGATATGCCGCACAAAATGGTCAGCCTTACCGTCCTATTGGCCGCTACTTACTTGAGCATAAACTTATGCCAAGAGAAAAAATCAGCATGCAAAGCATTAAAAAATGGCTGAAAGACCATCCAAAAGAAGCAGATACTGTTTTAAACTATGACCCTTCCTTTGTTTTTTTTAAAGTCCTAAAACACAAAAACCCCATCGGCGCACAAGGTGTGCCTTTAACACCTGGCTATTCTATTGCTGTTGACAGTGATTTTCATCAGTATGGAACGCCTGTATGGCTATCAACGACTTACGACACCCCCACTGATAAAAATCAAAAACTTAACCGATTATTTATTGCACAAGACACCGGTGGTGCGATTAATGGCGCCATTCGCGGTGATGTTTTCTGGGGAAATGGAAAACTTGCTGAATTTTATGCCGGACATATGAACCATTTAGGTGAGATGTTTGTATTATTACCAAATTTCAGTTAGCTAATAGCGTCAAAATCATAAGTTTCAATAATTGAGCGAACCAAACACGCTGATGAGTCAACTATAAACTGATCTTCACTAACGCGCTTGATTATTTGACTTAAATCAGTGCAACCAATAATAACACATTCAACACCCTTAGCTTTTATCGCCTTGATTAATTGAGAAGCAATGTATGCTGCCTGTGTTTCATTTGAATTTTTTACTGCAATAATTATTTGATCAATCCATGTCTGCCAGGACAAATCAAATACAAACCAATAGCCTTGTGTTGCTAATGCCTGTTGATACAATTGTGATGCAAAAGTTATTCTTGTTGCTAACAGTGTCACCTTGCTTAATGTTTTCGGAATAGAGAAAACAGTGGAATCAATCATATTTAAAAGCTTAATAGAGATTGAGCTTTGCAGACTTTTGAAATAAAAATGCGCCGTGTTACAAGGCATTGCAATTAAATCAACACCATAGCTTTCTAACTTTAAAAGCCCTTTCTTAATAGAACCCTCTAAAGCCTCATGGTCAACACTTTGATCCATGTAGAAAGGCGTAGGCAATGAGTAGATTAAAACATGCGGAAATTCAATATCATACTTTACATCATAATGTTGCTGCCAAGCCCTCATTAATTGATCAACAAAAGGTGCAGTTGACATTGGCCCCATTCCAGCCAAAACACCAATCATGATCAGACCTACTTAAGCTGATAATTTGGTGGCTCTTTCGTAATCATGACATTATGGACATGACTTTCATTAAATCCAGCACCTGAAATCTTAACAAACTGCGACTTAGTGCGCATTTGCTGTATATCAGCACAGCCTGTATATCCCATACCAGCACGTAACCCACCTATTAACTGATGAATTACCGCAGATAGTGCCCCTTTATAAGGAACACGTCCTTCAATACCTTCTGGCACAAGCTTTTTATCGTCAACCTTATCCTGGAAATATCGATCTGAGGACCCCTTGGCCATTGCACCTAATGACCCCATGCCACGGTAAGATTTATAAGAGCGTCCTTGGAACAACTCAACCTCACCTGGAGACTCTTCAGTTCCTGCAAATAACCCACCAACCATGACAACTGAAGCACCAGATGCAATAGCTTTACAAATATCACCAGAATAGCGAATCCCGCCATCAGCAATAACAGGAATACCTGTACCCGATAGCGCTTGAGATACATTACTGATCGCACTTAACTGTGGTACACCGACACCGGCAACAATGCGTGTTGTACAAATAGACCCAGGACCAATGCCAACTTTAACCGCATCGGCACCGGCTTCAATCAACGCCTTTGCCGCGTCAGCCGTTGCAATATTTCCACCAATAACTTCCACTTCCGGGAAATTTTGTTTTACCCATTTGACTCTATCTAATACACCTTGTGAGTGCCCATGCGCTGTATCAACAACAATCACATCAACACCAGCCTCAACAAGTGCTTTAACACGTTTCTCGGTATCACCTGCGGTACCAACAGCAGCGCCAACGACTAAGCGACCAAGTTTATCCTTACAGGCATTAGGCTTATCAATTGCCTTTTGGATATCCTTAACCGTAATTAAACCAACCAATTCATAGCGATCATTTACCACCAGAATTTTTTCAATTCGGTGTTTATGTAAAAGCGTTTGAATTTCTTCTTCGCTGGCACCCTCTTTCACAGTTACCAGGCGTGATTTTGGCGTCATGACATTGGCAATAGGCTGTGATAAATCTTTTGCAAAACGGATATCTCTTGATGTTACAAGGCCAACAAGATTTTTTCCCTCAACAACAGGAACACCTGAAAAGTGATACTGTTTTGTCAACCTTAAAAGCTCAGCAATTGTTGTTTCAGGGGAAGCAGTAATCGGGTCAATTACCATCCCATTTTCAAATTTTTTAACTTTTCTAACCTCTGCGGCTTGTGCTCCGATTGACATGCTTTTGTGAATAATACCCACACCACCTTCTTGCGCCATTGCAATCGCTAAACGTGACTCAGTCACTGTATCCATTGCAGCTGATACTAAAGGCATTTTAAGCTTGATTTTCTTTGTTAAATTTGTCTCAAGACTAACCTGATGCGGTAAGACATTAGAATAGCCTGGAACAAGAAGCACATCATCAAAAGTAATGGCATCTTCGATAATACGTAGCATAGATAAAACCTCGTAATTAAGTTAAACCGTCACAACCGCGATAAAACATGATAAATTCAATCAACAGTGTGCTTAATTACAGCGAGATTTTATCAATATTTCACATTCATTAGCAAATGGTTTTTAAATTTAATTTGCACTTACCAATGCATCAACTGTTTGAATTGCACACATTCTGGATAGCGCACTTAAACTTGCCTCATGCGATTCTTTTGTCGCGGCATTACAGGCATCTGACACAATCGTAACCTGATAATCGCGATCATGAAGCTCTCTTGCAGTAGCTTCAACAACATACGTCGTTGACACGCCACTGATAATGACGTGTTCAATGTTATTGGCGCGCAATAATGGTTCAAGGTTTGTTGCATACAAAGCGCTAACTCGATGTTTAGTTACAATATAATCTTCAGGGCGCACATCCATATCTTTATGAAACTCACACCCCCAGCTTGATAATTTTAACACACCATATTCAGGCGCCTTACCAAACATAGGCGAGTTCTTAGGGCATTGCGCATAATTATCATCAAAACCCACTTTCACATGCGCAATCATATGATTATTCTTTCTTGCCCATGCGATAAGCTCATTGGCTTTCTCCATTGTCTTATCAGCAATAATTCTTGGCGCGTTATGTGCGCCAAACGCCCCTTTTTCATCGACAATTTCATTAATAAAATCTGCGATTAAGACTAGTGTATTTTTTATGATTTTAATCCTCATTTAAGTTATATCGCACTACTTTACAGTATTAGCAAATCAATTTACAATCACAATTACTCAATGCTTATTTAGTTTTGCTAAACCATGTATCATTTACCACCACTAAAAGCCTTAGTCGCTTTTAATGCAGTCGCCCAAACAAAGCACTTTGCCAATGCTGCCAAAAAGCTCAATGTCACCCCTGGAGCCATCAGCCAGCAAATAAAGATTTTAGAGCAGTTTCTTGGTTGTCAGCTTTTTACACGCAATACTAAAAACGTTGTTTTAACGAATCAAGGTCAAATCTACTACCAGGAAGTCCATCAAGCACTCTTGCAAATTGAAAATGCAACAACGCACATAAAACCTGCCGACCAAAACACTATTCAGATTAAGATGATGGCAACCTTAGCATTGCAATGGTTAATTCCATGCATGTCAGATTTCTATATTAATCATCCAGATATCAGTATTAACTTAATGACCTCGATTGATGCCGATAAAGCCGCTGACGAGCAGGTCGACTTTAATATCATTCTTTCAGAACAAAAACCTAAAGACAAGGCGCAAAAGCTTTGGCAGGATAGTCTTGTTCTTGTTTATAGCAATAAGCACTTTAATAAGTCAAATATTCACAAAGCAGCTGCTATCATCGTAAATCAAGCATTGCGTCAACATGATTGGCAGGACTATTGCCAAAAAAGCCAGCATCCCATGCCAGAGAAAACGCTCAGTGTAACCAGTACTGCGCAAGCAATACAAGCAGCAATTAATGGTTTAGGGGTTTTTGTGACACACCTGCCTTTTGTGCACCAACTGGTGCAGTCAAAAACATTATCCATATATCAAAAACCAGTTACAACACCTTATGCCTACTATCTTGTGGAAGGCAACCATCTAATTTACAAACAGGCAAAAAACACAGTAAGAGAATGGCTTTTAACGCAGGCAGATCAATACATGTAGCTGGTTTCAAAAATACCGGCATAGTGGTTAAACACACAAAGTTTTACTTTTTCTTAGGTCTTTTGAAATCCACTTGTTACTGGCATCCGTCTTCCAATCCCAAAGGGTCGGCGCTGCACAATCAAAATTTGTGGCGCCTGTTTTCGCTTAAACTCTGAAAGCTCAACCATGCGGTAAATACGTTTTCTTTCTGTTAAATCAACGGTATCGACAATTTCTTGCAGTTGTTTCTTCTCATCTTCAAGCAATACATCATGCTCTAGATAGAGTTTTAACATCGCATCCAGATAATAATAATCCGGTAGTGTATCAGAATCTTTTTGATCTTCTGCAAGCTCAGCCGAAGGCGCTTTTTCAATAATAGAACGTGGGATTAATTCCCCATAAGCTTCATTGATATAATTTGATAAAGCATATACATCATTCTTATACAAATCACCAATACAGTTCAAAGCACCACACATATCACCATAAAGCGTTGCATAGCCTACGGCAAGCTCACTTTTATTGCCGGTTGTTAACATTAATAAACCACTATCATTAGAATACTCCATCACGATTCGACCACGAATCCTTGCCTGCATATTCTCTTTCGTTAATTTCTTAGGCGGGTGGCCAAAGGCTTTTTCAAAATTTTGACAGGTCATCAAAAATTCATCTTTAATTGCACGCTGAAACAATTCAACCCCTAATCTTTGGCATAAATCAACTGAATCGTCAACGCTTCCTTTGGATGAATAGACGGATGGCATGGTAATTGCCTTGACATTTTCCTTTCCTAAAGCAAGTGTTGCAATTGCCAGGGTCAGTGCACTATCAATACCACCGGATGAACCCACAACGACACCAGAAAAACCGCACTTATGCACATAATCTTTTAATCCAAGCATTAATTGCTGCAAGATCAGCGCATAAGGTTTATCAATAAAAGGGGAATTGAAGCTTTGTTGCGGCAGATTCTGCAGATCAGCATGTATTTCTCCTTCTTTAAAGCTTGGTGCCAATGCCACGATTTGCCCTTTTTTATCCATAACAAAACTGGCACCATCATACACAATTTCATCATAACCACCGACTTGTGAACAATAGGCGACAGGCGCTTTAGCAATATCAGCTATGTGACTTACAAGCTGTTGGCGCTGGGCAAATTTGCCCAGCATCGAAGGTGAGGCATTAATAGAAATCACCAAATCAAGCGCTTTGCCTTGAAGTTCGCTAACAGGATTAACCAAATAGCCTTGCTTATTATCAAACCAGATATCCTCACAGATAAGTAGAGCAAGCTTTTGCCCTTTAAACGTAAAAAAGGGTGAGGTTTTTTCTCCAGCAATAAAGTGTCGCGTCTCATCAAAAATGCTATAACTGGGTAAAAGCTGTTTATGGTACTCAAAAACAATCTGGCCTTTTTCAATTACCAGTGCAGCATTATAGAATTTTTTCAAGCCATCAACCGGCATTACACAGCCAATAACAACGGCTGTATTATATTGCTCTGTTAGTACTTTAATTTTCTCAATCACCTCAAATTGACGCGCAATAACCGCTGGATACGCCAAAATATCATATGGGTAATACCCAGTAATACAAAGCTCAGAAAAGATAATTAAATCGCTATGATGATGATCAATAATTGCCTTTTTAATTTTGGAAAAATTGTAATCAAAATTTGCTACAATGTAGTTTTGCTGAATAACTGAAATTTTCATATGTAATCTATGCCTTTAAACGAATGCCTTTAGATAATAAATACCATGCCAAAGTATATAAAATCCCGATAAATAACACGATGGTAACAAAAGCAATTGCCGGATCTACAGAAGAATACCCCAAAAAGGCAAAACGCACAAAATCAACAATGTAAAAAAGTGGATTAAATTGGGCAACATGCTGCCAAAATGGCGGCAGTGCACTTAAGCTATAAAACACACCGCCTAAGTATATAAGTGGCGTTAATACAAAGGTTGGGAATATGGTAGTATCATCAAATTTTTGTGAGAATATCCCGTTTAACAAACCACCAAGTGAAAACAAGGCACCACACAAAATATAAGCCAACACAATCAAACCAAAACTGTGTGTATGGATTGAAAAGCCACCGAAAAAAAATGCCACAATACTCACCAAGACCCCAACAAAAACGCCTCGACCAATACCACCTGAAATATAACCTAAGATGATTAAATGGTTTGTTGCAGGAGAGACTAAAAGCTCTTCAATAGAGTGGTTAAAACGCGCACCATAAAATGATCCAACCACATTTGCATAGGCATTGTTAATAACAGCCATGATAATGAGCCCTGGGGTAATAAAATGCATATACTCAAATCCATCCATATCACCAACACGCGCACCGATGACTTTACCAAAAATCAAAAAGTACAATGTGATTGTAATTGCTGATGGTAATAAGGTCTGTGGCCAAATACGCAAAACACGCACAATTTCTTTTCGTAACAAAGTATAATAAATAATCCAATATTCTTTTATTGTCATGGCTTTGCCTTCTTATGCTTTTGATCTTGCAACATCAATAAATAAACGCTCAAGTTTATTGGTCTTTGTTTTCACACTAATCACTTCAATATTTTGCTCACTTAATAATGCAAATAGCTGGTTTAATGTCACCGAACGATCTACTTCAATCTCAATAGTAACATCATCAACAACATGCAAGTTCCCGAATGTGCATTGCGGATGTCTGCCCTGCAATGAAGACTTCAAATCAAAGATATAGGTCTCTTTTTCCACCGATCTTAATAGTTTTTTCATATCCGTACTGATATGCACCTTGCCGTGATGAATCAAAGCAATGCGATTACACATGCTCTCAGCTTCTTCCAGATAGTGTGTGGTTAGGATAATCGTCAAACCTTTTTTGTTCAACTCCTGCATCAAAGCCCACAGTGATTGCCTTAATTCAACATCAACACCTGCCGTTGGTTCATCTAAAATTAATACTTCTGGTTTATGGACAAGCGCTCTTGCCACCATCAAACGTCTTTTCATCCCGCCGGATAAAAAACGCACCTGAGTATCCTTTTTGTCCCAAAGTGCCATGTCTTTTAGCAGTTTCTCCGCATATGGCTTTGCCTTTGATCTTGAAATACCAAAAAAGCCAGCCTGTGCCAGTAGAATCTGTATTGGGGTTTCAAAAATATTAAGATTAATTTCCTGCGGCATCACACCCAAATGCTTGCGCGCCAGATGATATTCAGCCTCTATATCATAACCACAGATTTTAATATAACCACTTGTTTTATTCACCAGCGAAGAAATCATGCCAAGCGTTGTTGATTTACCTGCACCATTTGGCCCAAGTAAAGCAAAAAAGTCACCCGGATATACATCAAAGCTTATATCTTTAACCGCATGAAACCCGCCTTTATAAATTTTATTGACATTGATGAGCTGTAATGCTTTATCATTTTGCTCTTTTGTCTTGCTTTTTTGATCAAACATGACCACCCTCTTTTAACTTTCAGTAAAGCGTGCGCTTAAAACTCTATGATTTACGATGGGTATAGTACCAGAATCACATGCTGATTGTTAGGTTTTCCATTGTCACTTGAAACATTAATTGACATTTTATACACATCGCCGTAGGCTAATGCCAAATTATTTTTGTATGCTTAAAGGCGATCATAATGAACATATTAAGCGTTGATTTTTTTGCAGATAATGCCGCAAAACGATTTACAGATTCCCTTAAAAAAACAGGTTTCGGCGTACTTGAGACACATCCCATTAACTGGCAACTCATTGAAGATATCTATACAGAATGGCGTGATTTTCTTAATTCAAATGCTGCCAAAAAATATCATTACGATAAAAGCACGCAAGACGGCTATTTCCCTTTAGATGTTTCTGAAATTGCTAAAGGTGAAAACACCAGAGACATTAAACATTATTACCACTTGTATTTTCCATGGGGACGCTATCCACAAGAAGTCTCAGATAAAGCAAAAATACTTTTTGAGCAGCTATTTGAGCTTGGAAAAACCTTATTACAATGGATCGATGATCATATGGATCCTGCAACCGCTAAAAAACTTGCCTGCCCTTTGGTGGATGCTTTATCGTTTGAACGCACACTATTTCGCATTCTCAACTACCCGGCAATAAAAGGCGATGAACCCGATGGCGCAATTCGAGCAGCTGCACATGAAGACATCAACCTTATTACACTGCTGCCAGTTGCTTCCTCACCTGGGCTTGAAGTCTTCTCACACCATGAGCAAAAGTGGTATGAAGTCCCCTGCAAGCCACAATCCATCATCATCAATATTGGTGATATGTTACAAGAGATGACAGCGTATGAGTATATTGCAACAAAACACCGCGTGGTTAAGCCAAAAGGTGAAGCTCAAGGCCTTGATCGCATGTCAATACCATGCTTTATGCATGCTAAAGCCGATGTTTTTTTGTCAGAGAAATATCCTACAGCCGATGCTTTTTTGCAAGAGCGCCTGCGAGAATTAGGCGTTGCTTAATTGTATACCATTAAACGGTATCCGTATGCTCATCTAGAGAAAAATACTGATCCAGCAGCTGACATGAATACCACACGCCAACACCTGTGATTTCAGTTGGAATTGCGCCAAGGCCCCCTTTATTTTTACAAGAGGCCAAATCCATATGTAACCAGCGAATATCTTTGGCAACAAATTGCTGAAGAAATTTTGCCGCTAAGATATGATCGGCATTACCTGTGACCTGGCATTGTTTTAAATCTGCCAAATCAGACTCAAGGTCTTGCAAAAACAGATTATCCATTGGAAACGGCCATACTTTTTCTGCTGAGGCAATTCCACATTGAACCAGCTGATCCTGCCAATCATAATGATTACTAAATACCGCAGAATACTGTGTACCAATTGCACGCACTGCAGCCCCTGTTAATGTTGCATAATCAATGATAAGATGAGGCTTATCCTGGCTTGCTAATACCAGTGTATCGGCAAGAATCATCCGCCCTTCGGCATCTGTGTCAATCACCTCAATTGTCTTACCATTTAATGCCGTAACCACTTCATTGGGCAAAAATGCATTTTTATCAACATTGTTCTGCACAACCGCCAGATAACAATGCATCTGATAAGGTACCTGCTGCATGCTAAGGGCTAAAAACGTGCCTAATGCTACGGCACTACCCATCATATCATCATTCATGCCTTCCATATATTGCGGCTGTTTTAAGCTTACGCCACCGGTATCAAAACAAACCCCTTTACCAACAAAGCTTACTGTTTTATCAAACCCTTCTTGCGGTTGATAGGTCAATTTAATAACACCAGCAACATCTGAGGCACGAGCAACCGCACTAAATGCACCAGCGCCCATTTCCTCTA
This sequence comes from Facilibium subflavum, assembly GCF_003574485.1. Lineage (GTDB taxonomy): Bacteria > Pseudomonadota > Gammaproteobacteria > Francisellales > Francisellaceae > Facilibium > Facilibium subflavum. The sequence goes on along the minus strand of NZ_QLIT01000212.1, from coordinate 3,774 downwards.
GCATTTTTTTATCATACAACCGATATCGCCAGCCTTCTGTCTTTGCCATTTTTTCAATTGATTGAATATATTTAAGTGGCGTTAAATAATTGGTTGGCAAAGTCGTTAAATAGCGCGCCAAAGCATTGCCTTTATGTTTTGCCAGCACTTCTAAAAAGTCACTTTCTGCATAATCACCAATAATATCAATCTCGGCGATACACTTATCAGGCTTTCTTTTATAATTTGGCATATTCTGCGTATGGGCAAGCACGGTTCGAACCATCGCATCAGCACTTTGATCGCTGGCATGATTAAGCATAAGCGCAATACGCTTATTCGCTGTAATATCCGCCGTTTTAAAACATTTGGATACATCAGAAAACCATTTGTACAAATCCTTCGAGTTGACATTCTTTTTTATCACAACCGTCGTACCTTTTTCATTCGGTAAAACCGTGACAAATCCTCGATGGTTGTTGTTGTCGATTATCTGCTTTTCCCGCATGCGCTTTATAATAATATTACCATAAGGCAACTTTTCAATCTGCATCGTATTATCTGCAATAACGATAATCGTATCATAATCATTATCATCATAACTGGCATGAAGAAAATTCAAACGCGATGACGACAGTGCTTCCAACATAGAGATTCCCATTCTTATTCTGGCTTAGACAATAGAGTAAAGGATTTCGACATAAAAAATTACCTTTTTTTACCTAAGAGCACAAAATTTTTGGATTTTCAGTGATATTTTTGATTTTCCCTCTTTTCATTTACAAAAATGCCGTTATAATTGTTTCCTGTCTTGGAGAGATGGCTGAGCGGTCGAAAGCGGCGGTCTTGAAAACCGTTGACTGTAACAGGTCCGGGGGTTCGAATCCCTCTCTCTCCGCCACCTATTTAAAATTCCACTTTATCCCAGAGCTTATAAATAGAAAGATAATCACAAAGCTCTCTCTTGGCTAATCAAAATAAACAGATAAAACGCCTTGTGATTTAAGCTATAAAATTAATATGACCAAAGTCATCTTTAACTGGGTGAACTGTTATTTTGAGCATGTTACTTCTCCTGCACATTTAAAATTTCTTAAAGCTTATACACTCAATATTATAACAACGACTTGCATAGTGGTTTGTGCAGCATTTGTTATCTAACTTGACAATATTTATTATCTTTTTTGATAATGAATCCTTGATTTAATTATCTTTTTTGATAACATAAAAGCATAGGAAGTTAGAAAATTTTGACATGAAGTACAGTGAGTTTAGAAAATGGTTAAAAGAGCATGGAGCAACCTTTAAAAAAGCAAAAGGCAGTCATTTCAAAGTATATTTGAATGGACGTCAAACCATTTTTCCAGACCACGGTGCTAAAGAAATTGGTACAGGATTAGTCGAGAAAATTAAAAAAGACTTAGGCTTAAAATAAGCGAGGTGATTTATGAAATACAATATCAACATTCAAAAAGACGACAATGGAGAGTACTTAGTAACCTTCCCTGATGTACCTGAAGCTGTTACTACTGTCGATAGTTTGGATGATCTGCAAGCACAAGCTATCGATGCGCTTATCTCAGCGTTTGACTTCTATATTGGAAACAAAAAGCCAATCCCGATACCTAAAAAGGCAAATAAAGAATTTATTATACTGCCGACTACACTAGCTTCTAAAATTTATCTTTATAATGAATGGCTTGCATCTAACCTTAAAAAGGTTGATATTGCCAATAAAATGGGCATGAAGCCATCTAATCTTGAAAGGCTTTTTAACTTACGCTACCGTTCCAAGATGGAAGCAATCGAGCAAGCTATTAATATACTTGGCAAACATCTTGATGTGCAAATTGTTTAAAAGAATAAAAATACTTAACCCACAAAACCATCGAACAAGCCATATGAAATTGTTATACTATGATCAATATTATTTTATGACAAAGAAAATTTATGTCACAACAACATTTTGATGTTATCTGTATTGGTGGTGGCAGTGGCGGTATTGCCGCCGGTGTCCAGGCAGCAAGGCTTGGTAAAAAAGTTGCTATTATCGAAAAGCAGGATTTAGGTGGAACTTGCGTTAATCGAGGATGTGTCCCTAAAAAGGCAATGTGGTATGCTGCGAACATTGCCCATATACTAAAACACGACTGCAAAGGCTATGGGTTTGATGTTGATTATAAAGGTTTTAACTGGCAAACCCTAAAACAAAAGCGCGATGGCTATATTGATAATATTCACAAAGCCTACCAAAAGCTTTTTACCAACCAGAAAATCACCCATTTTAATGGCTGGGGAAAACTTAAAGATGCTCACACGATTGTCATTGATGATGAAATGGAAATCACTGGAGATTATATTTATCTAAGCCCTGGTGCTTACCCTGTCATTCCAGATAATATTCCAGGGGCAAGGCTTGGTATCACATCAGATGAATTCTTTGAGCTTACACAACAACCACAAAAGGCTGTTGTTATTGGTGGTGGTTATATTGGGGTTGAAATTGCCGGTGTTTTTCATGAGTTAGGCACACAAACGCATTTACTGATCCGTCGTGATAAGCCACTTAAAGAATTTGATACCATGCTAAGTGATATGTTATTGCAAAGCATGGAAAAGCTCGGGCTTGATGTGAAAACCAACACACAGATCAATAAAGTTGAAAAACAAGGCAATGGTAAACTCACACTTTACACCAACAATAACAACACGATCAGCAATGTTGATTGTCTTATCTGGGCCACAGGCCGTGCGCCTTTAACACAAAACCTGGGCCTTGAGTGCGCGAATATAAAATGCAATCAAAATGGCACCATTGCCGTTGATGGTTTTCAAAAAACATCAATAGATCATATCTTCGCCTTAGGTGATGCCACTGACGCACCACAGCTGACCCCAGTTGCTATTGCTGCAGGCAGACGCCTATCCAGACGACTTTTTAATAATGAAAAGGATTTAAAATTAGATACACATCTTGTACCAACGGTTGTCTTTAGCCACCCAGCTATAGGCACCGTTGGGTTAACTGAAGATGAGGCCATCAAACAATATGGACAAGATAATATTAAAATATATCAAAGCCAGTTCACCCCACTTTATTCAGCGGTATCCGGGTTTCGTATGCAAACGACCATGAAATTAATTGTTGCAGGGGAAAATGAAAAAGTTGTTGGTTGTCATTTAATTGGCTTAGATGCCGATGAGATCTTACAGGGCTTTGCCGTTGCCATTTCCATGGGTGCGACTAAAAAAGATCTTGATAACACGATTGCAATCCACCCCACAAGTGCCGAAGAGCTTGTAACCATGCGCTAGGAAGAATATATGGAAAGTGATGTTCGGTTAGATAAATGGCTTTGGGCAGCACGGTTTTTTAAAACCCGTCAATTAGCCAAACAAGCCATTGAAGGTGGAAAAGTCCATTACAATGGTGCACGCAGCAAAGTCAGCAAAAAAGTGGAAATCGGCGCCAGGCTTCAGATTAAGCAAGGCTTAGATGAAAAAACCATCATTGTTGCGGCATTATCAGATAAGCGCGGACCCGCCGCCCAGGCACAAAAATTATATACAGAGACTGAAAAAAGTATTCAAAAACGAGAAAGTGAAGCTAAGCTTCGACAGCTTAATAAAGCGAATCTGCCAAACCCAACAAAGCCTACAAAGAAAGAGCGTCGCCAGATTATTGCTTTTAAGAAATCATAAGCGATATTCATAGAGTAAAAAACCAGGCAATTATACTACCCCCTTTCAAGACATTCATTGATCAATGCCTTACTTAACGTGAGTTCGACATAA
>NZ_QLIT01000211.1 GCF_003574485.1 Facilibium subflavum | reverse complement strand
CCACCCATGCTACTGTCTTTAGCAAGCACACCTTTTGTTATTGTGGATAACTCAATGTAGTGCCCTGGGTTTTGAAGGAATCCTTATAAAATAAGGCTTTCACATTCAAAAGTGTCAAAGTCGGGTGCTTTTAGATTGTTGCAGTCCAGCCAGAATATATTCTCTGATCAAAACTCAACTTCTTCAAAATTAAAGATTTATTTGCCACTTGCAACATCATATGGGTTTACCTTTTTTTGTTTACCATTATTAGCCAAGAGCGTTTCTGAAGTACCAGAAATTGAAGTTACAACTTTTACGTTTCCTTATTTTGACGTTTCACCTGAGTACATACGTAGCTTAATTAAAAATATGGAAATTATTGTATTAGACAATAGCTACGAGCGATATCTAGATAATGAAATCTGGAAAAAGTATGCGCAACTTGAACAGACAATTAAATTATTTAGCGCAAAAAGTTATTTAGATCAAGCACCTGCTTTACAGACACAGGGTAAACGCATCTAAT
>NZ_QLIT01000210.1 GCF_003574485.1 Facilibium subflavum | reverse complement strand
GAGATGTCTACTCGACAAATTTTAAAGAGAAAACATTTAGTAAGCTTTGCTATAACAGGCATTGTGGCTGTTTTGGCAGGTTGCGCATCACAAGGCTCAGCACCAATAGAAGGTATTGGTCCACAGGCAGGGGCATCACAGGAGCCAGCTGTTCAAACAAGTGGACTTGGACAGGTGGAAGGGCTTCAGGGAGAATCAATTGCACAATTACAGCAGCGTATCTATAATGCAAGTGCTTATACACCAGCCCAACAACAGCAAATGATCGCGGCTTTGCGCCAGATTTCTTGCAAAATTGTTTATTTTGCTTTTGATAGTACAAAACTCACGGATCAGGCACAAACTTGTCTTAAACAGGTCGCCAATTATGCAATTGAATTTAAACAACCCATTCGGCTGGCAGGGCACACCGATCCAAGGGGTAGCGAAAAATATAATCTAAACCTTGGTCAACGCCGTGGTGATAGTGTACGTCAGTATTTATTGCAAGAAGGTGTCCCAAGCAATTTGCTTTGTACAGTAAGTTACGGTGAATCACAACCGGCAGTAAGCCCACAGGCACTTTATGCACAAATGTGTAAAAATGCTATGACAAAAGAGTGTAAAGGTGAAGCGCAACAAAAGGCTTATTATTTAGATCGCCGTGTGGTGCTTGATTTTGGTCAAAAGTGCAGGTAAATCAGTATGAAGCGATTAGAGAAATTTTTTATCGCTTTTTTAGGCGTTGTCTGTTTTAAACTTAGTACTGCAGCAGATGTGGATAATTTGCAATTACAGGTGACAAAGCTTAGCAACCAAGTCAATTATTTGATTGAACAGCAAAACAAGAATGATCAGGAAAATATTTCTCAGCAGTTAAATGAATTGCGTGGGCAAATCCAGCTTAACAGTTATAAGATCAATCAGCTTAATCAGGTTGTGACACAGAAGCTTAAGGATTTTGACGAAAAACTAAGTATGCTGGAAAAAGAAGTGAACAAGCCTTCAGCAAAGCAATTGAAGCTGCAGCATGATAATGCAGCATTTAGCAAAGCAAAGCAAGCGGTTCTAAATAAACAGTATCAATTAGCAGAAACGAATCTCAAGCAATATTTAAAGGATTTTTATAATGGTGAGCATTACTCAGAATCATTGTATTTGCTTGGGCAGGTTTACTTAATTCAAAACAAGCCAAAAGACGCCTATCAACAGTTTAAGACGATTGTAACACGCTATCCAAAGAGTATAAAAATTGCGCAGGCAACCTACAGTCTTGGATTACTTGAGATGGCAAATGGGAATACAGAACAAGGGAAAGACTACCTTAAAACCGTTGTTAAAAAATATCCTCAAAGCCAAGTGGCAAAAAAGGCACAAAAGCAACTACAAAGCCTTTGAATCGGGTGGTATCAGCAGCTTTATATGCTTTTGCGACTGAGAAAGCCTATAAAATAATTTGTGCGTGGTATATAATCAGTTTAATTGAGTCAAAGCGGAAGAGAATATGAGCAAGTTCGCCGTGATTCAGATGTGTTCATCAATCGCAGTAGGAATGAATCTTTTAGCTGTCAGGCGGCAAGTAAGCGAGGCAGCAGAAAAAGGGGCAAAAATCGTCGCTTTGCCTGATCATTTTGCACTTTATTCTAAAAATGAGAATGACTATGAGATTCATAAGGAAATTCTTGGAGAAGGTCGCATTCAGAACTTTTTACAGAAGTTAAGTGTTGAATCTGGCGTTTGGCTTATCGCCAGTGGTGTGCCAATTATATCAGAGTATGAGAATCACTCTTTTTATTTGGCGACAATAATTTACAATGATATTGGGCAGCTGGTCGATGTCTATTATCATTTATCTTCACAACCACCTGCGGCTTTTGCCGATGCGCATATATGCTTTGAATCACAGGTTTATGGTGAACAGGCAAAAGTGATTAAAACACCTTATGCGAATCTTGGCCTTGCCTCAGGTTTTGACTTATATTCTCCTGAGCTTTTTCGTTATTTAAAGCAGCAAGGTGCTGATATTTTTGTGGTATCTATGGCGATGGATTCAGATTTAGGCGCAGCAAGCTGGTCTTTTATGCTCAAAGCGCGCGCTTTAGAGAATAATACAGCAGTACTTGCAGCGAATCAAAGCGGATTTCATGAAGACACCGGCATTTTAAGCTATGGCAATTCAAGCATTATTTTAGCAGATGGTCGTGTGGCACAAAGCATTGAAATAGGAGAAGGGGTATTGGTTGAAGCTATTGCTTCTAGCACATTTCACAATACTGATGCTGATCAAGGTATTTTTCAATTAAAGTACCGGCGGTAGCAGAAAATAAAACTTTTGCTTGTATCCTAACAAATGCTCTGATAAGATTTGCCCGTTGTTTTAATTTGTGAAAATGCAAGGGTAGCATTTAAACAAATGTAAGGCGTACGCAGTGAGACGGCCTTAATTGTGTTAGGCTCTGAAGTGATGCGGTAACAATTTAAGTTTTGGAGGGGTGTCCGAGTGGGTGAGACGGTTCCCCGAGGAACGCTGGAGTTCCGAGCCGGTGAACGCTTTTTGCACCGGATTGGCAAAAAGCCGGGTTTTGTGAAAATGCAAGGATAGCATTTAAATAAAACAAGGAGTACGCAGTGCGACGGCCTTAATCGTGTTAGGCTCTGAAGTGATGCGGTAACAATTTAAGTTTTGGAGGGGTGTCCGAGTGGTTGAAGGAGCACGCCTGGAAAGCGTGTATACGGCAACGTATCGAGAGTTCGAATCTCTTCCCCTCCGCCACTTAGTTATTCGTTATTATACTAATTCTGTTTTATAGTGATAAGGATAATATTTAGGTTCCCAGATAACATGATCGATTTTGCGCCAGATATCATCGACTTCTTCTGCAACACCTTCTTCAATTGCTTGTCTTGCAACGGCAAAAGCCACATGGCGGCTGACGCTGTAGGCTTCATTTAACTCTGGTAATAGTCCCTCATCCTGCACAGAGTATTTTGCTAAGGCTTTACAAGCAGCCCAAAGCATTTTATCTGTAAAGCATTTTGCTTGAATGGCAACGATACCCAAGCCAATGCCTGGGAATACCAATGCATTATTAGATTGTGCAATACGATAGACTTTTCCTTTATACCCTACATCCGCAAATGGGCTGCCTGTGGCGATAAGTGCCTTGCCTTCTGTGAGGCGGATAATGTCTTCAGGAACACGTTCACACCGTGCAGTTGGATTAGAAAGCGGGAAAATAATTGGGTTAGCATTATTTTGGGCCATTTGGAGAATTGCCTTGTCAGTAAAGGCATTAGCCGCTCCTGAGCAGCCAATAAGCGTTGTTGCCTGGGATTGCTTTATCACTTCCTCTAAACTTATAAATCCATTTTCATCCCTTTTCCAGTTGGCAACTTCTTCAGGTTTTCTGGCATAAGGGCGTTGAAAATCCATAATTTCCTGGTCATCAACCAACAGACCATTTTGATCGATACACCAGAAGTGCTTATATGCTTCTTCTTTGCTTAAGCCTGAATTGATAAGCACATTGACAATTTCATCTGCAATGCCAAGCCCTGCTGTACCTGCACCAAAGATAACGATTTTTTGTGAAGTAAATTTAATCTCGGCTTTCTTACATGCCGAAATCAAGGCGGCAATTGCCACAGCTGCTGTGCCTTGCATATCATCGTTAAAGCTGCAAATCTGATGCTGATATTTAAGAAGGTTTTTACGAGCATTATCACGACCAAAGTCTTCCCAGTGCAAGAACGTATTTGGCATTTCTTCTTGCACGGCTTCGATAAATAGCTTAACCATTTCATCATATTGCTCACCACGGATTCTTGGATGGCGCCAACCAAGATACAAGGGGTCTTCTAACAAATGTCTGTTATTGGTGCCTGCATCTAAAAACACTGGAAGATAGCGGCCAGGGTTAATGCCTGCGCATAACGTATAGACCATGAGTTTTGCAACTGGAATTTCAATACCACCAACACCTTGATCACCGATACCAAGGACACCTTCTGCATCACTGACAACAATGATATCAATATCGGAATTAGTACGATTGCGTAAAATTTCTCGCATTTTATATCGATCCGGATAAGCAATATATAAACCACGAGGTGATAGGAATTTTTCACTATAATGCATCACGGCTTCCCCTACAGTGGGGGTATAGATAATCGGCAACATTTCATTGAGGTTATCTCGAACCAGGCGGTAAAAAAGCGTTTCATTGATATTATGTAAATTCTTTAAAAAGCTGTGTCGGCCAATGTTGCTGCGAAATGATTTGTATTGGCGATAGGCGCGAGCCTTTTGCTCTTCAAGCGACTCAATCTGGTAGGGTAGTTTCCCAAGTAGACCAAATTCTTCTCGCTCACGCTCAGAAAATGCTGTTCCTTTGTTTAAGGATGCCAGTGTTAAGAGGCTCTTGCCACGTAGGTCTGTATCAACCCACATTTCACCAGTTTCTTCATTTCGTTTGAATTCAAATCTTTTTGTTCTTTTCATCATAATCGTACTCGTTTATTAATTTATTGTTATGCTGCAAGTGGTATATACCATTTGCAATCCAGCTTACCACAATCTTCACAAAGTGCTTTGCAACTAAACACCACAAAATGATTTACGAATGGGATAGTAGATAAAATAAAGTCATAATATCGTTAAGGTTATACGTTTTTTTAAACTTCGCAAGCAGTTGCAAGCAGCCATGTTTTTACCGATCAATCGCGTCATGGTAAAGTATTTTTTCTTGGGTTTCAAAATGTAAATAGCACGTATTGAAAAAATCAGGCACTGGCCAAGCCAAAATCTATTGAGATAAAAGAATAGAAAACTTGATCCCCACAAAATAATGTGGGGTGCGCTTGTTTATTTTAATTTTTTGATCAAAACGTCCTGTTTTGCATGGTGTAAAACGGCATTGGCGGTAGAGCCCAGGAAAAAGCGCCCCAAAGCACCACGTTGATGACTACCTAATACAATCAAGCCATAACTCTCATCATTGGCAGTTTGTGTGATCTCATCAGCAGCATTGCCTGTGTTGTTATAGTGTTTACCATTAAAGCCATATTGTTTTGACCAGTCATCTAATTTGTCCTGGATGTCTTCGGCTATTTTTGTTTGGACTTCTGGGACAATGCCATAAATGCCGGTTACAACGGTTGGATCACCTTGAACCGTGATGGTGGAGACTTGTGCGTCAAATAGCTTGGAGATGACCTGTGCCAGTTTTGCGACTTCCTGGCTGTCATCTTCAAGATCGGTTGCCAGTAATGTTTTCTTATAGTTGAGAACCTTGTTTGGGTTATTTTCACGGATTCTTACTGTGAGCACGTCACACTTAGATTTATGCAGTACACTATTAGCTGTTGAGCCTAGCAATAGGTTGATACCATGTCGGCCATGTGAACCAATGATAATAAGATCACAATGGTTTTCATTGGCATAATGTGTTATTTGGTGGTTGGGGTTTCCTTCTAAAATGTGATAGCTTGCCTTAATGCCTTCAAGGCGAGGCTTAATTGTTTCAAGCTTTTCTTTGGCATTTTCCTGCAAGCTTCGCTGAAAGTCGATGGCAGCTGGTACAAACTCAGCAGCATTATCGATTACGGTGACAACGTCAACCGGCGCATTAACTTTTTCTGCAAATGCTTTTGCTGAGTCAATGACATGATTGTAATCTTCATAGATATTGATTGCAACGAGAATTTTTTGATAGTGCATCGTATTTTCCTTTTTTAACATCTCTGTAAGCACATGTTTTGATTTTAGCATAGTTATACAGCGCTTGTATCCGATAATCATGGGTAAAATTGAAAAATTTATTATTTTATCTCAATGGGATCGATGTCAAATGTGAGCTTAACTTTTGTCTGTTGCGTGATAAACCTATTTATACTTTTGAGTAAATAATGTAATGCCTTTCTATTGTTTGCGGTTAGCATCAGGCTAAACCGGTATTTCCCCGAACGTTTAGCTGCAATCGCTGGAATAGGGCCTGATATTTGGCATATCGCTTGTTGGTGTTGGGTCATTTTCCCTAACTGAGCGGCAAGCGTGTTTAGTGTGGTAATACACGCTGATTGTTGTGATGCCTGGGCATAAATATAGGCTTGGTAGCTAAAAGGTGGGTAAAGCAGCATCTTCCGAGTTGTAAGCAAGTGCTCAAGAAAATGTTGATAGTGCCCATTTAGTAGCAAAGCAAACATGGGGTTATCAGGTTGATAAGTCTGCAATAGAACTTCGCCTGCTTTGATACCACGGCCTGTTCTGCCTGCAACTTGAGTAATTAATTGCGCATTTTTTTCAATCGCGTGGAAGTCCTGACTGTAAAAACCGGCATCTGCATTTATAATGCCAACAAGGTTGACGTGTTGGAAATCATGACCTTTTGCAATCATTTGGGTGCCAACGATGATATCAACTTTTTTTTGTGTAATTGCGTGTAATTGCTTTTCAAGTGCACCTTTTCGCTGGGTTGCCGTTCGATCAAGTCGTGCGATACGTGCTAATGGGAATAGTTCAGATAAGTGATGTTCAAGTTTTTCTGTTCCACTGCCAAAATCGATTAGATCCGTTGACTGGCAGTTTTTACAGTGTGTGAAAATATTCACTCCTTTGCCACAGAAATGACAAGATAAATGCTGTGGGTGCAGATGTAGCGTATAAGGGGTTTCACAAGCATCACATTGTGCGCACCAGCCACAATCCTGACAGATAAGGCTGTGTGCAAACCCACGGCGATTCACAAATAAAAGCACCTGATCATTGTTCTCTAGTGATTGGGATATTTTCTGTTTTAAAATGCTTGAAATCCCTGATGGTGCTTTATGCTTTTGCAGATTAATTATTTGTATGGTATTAGGCGTTTGATTTAAGGCGCGTTTTGTTAAGTTTAACAAGTGGTATTTACCTGTTTTAGCATGATAATAGCTTTCAATAGAAGGTGTACCACTGCCAAGAATAACAGGAATGTCATGTGCTTTTGCCTTAACAATTGCCATATCTCTGGCATGATAATGTATTCCATTTTGCTGTTTAAAAGAACTGTCATGTTCTTCATCAACAATAATCATGCCAAGTTCTTTAAAATCACACAAAAGCCCAGCACGCGTTGAAATCACAATTTTAATATGATTCTGTTGAATACCATAATAATAGTTAAGCCGTGTTTGATCGCTGATTTTTGAGTTAATCACCACGGTTGGTACAGCAAATCGTGCATAAAAACGTGTTTGTGTCTGTGGGGTGAGATTAATTTCTGGTACAAGTACCAACACTTGTTTATTTTGCTTGATAAGTGGCTTTATCGCCTGGAGATAAACTTCAGTTTTACCACTTCCGGTGATCCCAAAGATAAGTGTTGTAGAAAAGCCATAAAGTCTGCTTTGTATCTGTTGTACTGCATGTTGCTGTTCTTTATTAAGCGTTGGTTCATCTTGATTATTAATGTTTTGAGCAGGTTTTATTTCATTCTCTAGCGTTGCCTTTTTCTTAATAATGACTTCTTTTTTTAGCAATGCCTGAATCGTTGCTAAATGAATATTATGCTGCTTTAAATCCTCATGATACAAGCGTGATTCTTGCGATAAGAGGCTAAGCGCTTTTTGTTGCTGATGTGCATTTTTTGCAGGGGTAAACTGCTTTGCTAACACGTAGTAGTATTGGCAACTAGGGTGTGCATGTTCTCTTTGTAATAAAAGCTTTGGCAAGGCAAGCTTGAATGCCTGGTAAAGTGAGCTGTGATAATAATGGCTTAGCCAGTTTATCATATTAATATTTATTGATGAAATAACAGGGGCAGTGTCAAGTACCTTGAGAACAGATTTAAGTTTCTTATGGTCAAAATCACAGGTAGATTGTTTGTCAATAATAATGCCAATAATTTGACGTTTGCCAAGCGGGACCAACACCCGTGTATATAGTACTGGCGCATCAGAAAAAGGGAATTTATAGTCTAGACCTTTTAAGAATGGTCCTGGCAAGGCAACACGAACATACATGTTGTTATTCTATGGTTGTATGTTTAATAAACTGATTGATGATAATAAAAATTAACATAATGGTGCTGGCAATAGAAAGAACATAAGCCGGTGCCAGAAAATCATCAGAAAGCTTAATGGTTGTTAAAACAATAACAGGTGTTAGACCGCCAAAAACTGCAAAGCCAATGTTATAGGCAAGCCCAATGCCAGAGTAACGTGTTTGTTGCTCAAAACTTTCGGTTAAAATTGCGGGGATATTTCCCCAGGAAAAAGCTACCACAACGGCACTTATCAAAACGCCTAAAAAGTAGAGTTGTGGGTAATTGATATAAATAATATAAATGACAAAAGACAAAAGGCCAGCTAAGACGCAGTTTAACACTAAGATAAAGGTGCGATTTGTCATGTCAGAAAGCTTACCGATAACAATGCATAAAACAGATAAAATCAATACACCAAGGCTATTCATCCAGGCAAAATAAGAGAATTTGAGTTTTAGGATGTTCGTTAAATAAGCCGGTAGTAGTAAAAATGTTGTCACAAATGCTAAAGCGCCAAAAGAGACAAGAACAGATGTATAAATCACTGGCCATAGTTGTGTACGCAAAAGCCGGGTCAAAGGTAATGAAAAAGCACCTTCAATAAAGGGCTGGAAGTTTTTGATATCAGCTAACTGGCGACGTAGGTAATAGGCGATAAAGCCAAAAATACCCCCCAGTAAAAATGGAACCCGCCAGCCCCATGTAAGCATTTGTTGGTGAGAGAAAACTAACAGTAAAAGTGCTTCAATAATAAAACCAAGTGCAACGCCTGAAATCAAAAAACAGAAAATTGTGCCCGTCATGACACCTTTTTTGTCAGGTGCAATTTCACTGATATAAGTAATGGCCCCTGGGATTTCACCACCAACAGAAATGCCTTGTCCGATGCGACATAGAATCAATAAAACTGGTGCCAGTGAGCCAACACTTGAATGTGTCGGCAATAGGCCAATGATAAATGTGGATAATGCCATAATAAAAATAGACATGGTAAAGGTTTTTTTACGGCCATATTTATCACCAAAGTGGCCAAATATAATACCGCCAAAGGGGCGTGCGAAGTAGCCCACTGCATAGGCACCAAAGGTTGCTAAAAGACTATTTATTGCAGAAGTTGCCGGGAAAAATAAATGCGATAAGTAAGTCGCAAGAAGCGCATAAATAATAAAATCATAGAACTCTAATAAGCCACCAGCGCTGGAAAGCATCAGTGTTTTTTTTGTGCTTTGCTGAATCATTTTATTCCTTCTTTTCTATCGTAAGACACGTTATTTTAACAGACAAAGTGCTTTAATCTACCCACGTTCTTGCGTTCATAAATAAACGCATCCAGGGTGAGTATTCATAATCTTTATTGCGCCAGTCTGCAGGATACCAGGATAATTGTGCTAAGCGGAAAACACGCTCAGGGTGTGGCATCATAATGGTTGATCTGCCATCTTGACTTGTAAAAGCCGTAAGGCCCTGTTCAGAGCCATTTGGATTTAATGGGTAATATTCAGTAGGTTGGCTGTGACTGTCAATATAGCGCATGCTTACCTGTTTATGTTCTATTAATGTCTTCATGCTGTTGGCATTATCATATTGCGTGCGACCTTCGGCATGTGAGACAACAATGGGCATTTTTAAGCCTTGCATATCCTTGAAAATAATCGACGTGCTGTCAAGCACTTCCACCATGGCAAGACGTGCCTCAAACTGCTCTGATAGGTTTTTGACAAATAAAGGCCAATGATCAGCGCCTGGAATAATCGATTTTAATTGAGACAGCATCTGGCAACCATTACACATACCAACACTAAATGTGTCGCTACGGGCAAAGAAATGAGCAAACATATCATAAAGCTTTGGATCAAATAAAACTGATTTTGCCCAACCACCACCGGCACCTAGTACATCACCATAGGAAAAACCACCGCAGGCCGCTAAACCTTTGAATTGATTTAAATCAATCCGATTATTTTGTAAGTCACTCATATGCACATCAATCGCATCAAAACCGCTTAAGGTAAAGGCTGCTGCCATTTCATTATTGCTGTTTACGCCTTGATCACGCAAGATGGCGACTTTAGGCTTGATAGATGTGTTAAAGTATGGTGTAGCAATATTTTCTTTGAAATCAAAAGGGACCTGCGCAAATAAGCCATGATCATTCATGCCTTTGATTAAGGCATGCTCTTGATCAGCACATTCGCTGTTATCACGCATTCGTTGAATCTGATAAGATGTTTCAGACCATAGGCTTTGTAGTTGTGCACGTGTTGCTGAGAAAACTTCATCGATGTCATGAAAAATGACGAGCTTCGAGTCTTCATGGGAAGTAACCGGTTCGCCAATGACATGTGCTTGTAACTGAAAGCTTGCTAGTACTGACATAACAAGGTCTCGGTCGCTGTTTCTGATTTGAATAACCGCGCCAAGCTCTTCACTGAATAAAACAGAGGGTATATCATCACCTAGATTATCAATATGCACTTCAAGCCCACATTTTGCAGCAAACATCATCTCAGTTAAGGTCACAAAAAGTCCACCATCGGAGCGATCATGATAGGCAAGAATCTTATCTTTTTTCACAAGCTTGTGAATTGCTGCAAAAAAGTTTTGCAGTGGCTTGGCCTCGATATCCGGTGTGGCTTCACCCAATTCATTATATACCTGGGCAAAACAAGAGCCACCAAGCCGGTTTTTCCCGAAACCAAGATCAATAAGTATCAAATCGGTTTCCGGAATACCAAGGCGTAATTGTGGGGTTAATGTGCGGCGAATATCCTGCACCGGTGCAAAGGCTGTTGTGATTAATGAAACAGGGGCAGTTACTGATTTTTCTTGCCCATTGTCCTGCCATTTGGTTTTCATTGACAAAGAGTCTTTACCCACTGGAATCGTTAAATCCAGTTGTGGGCAGAAATCAAGCCCAGCAGTTTTTACCATTTCATATAATCTGGCATCTTCACCGGGATGGTTACATGCTGCCATCCAGTTTGCCGAGAGTTTAACATCAGATAAGTGATAAATATAGGCTGCGGCAATATTTGTAATTGCCTCGCCAATCACGATTCTTGCGGCAGCTTTTGGGTTCATTAACGCCAAGGCAGGTCGCTCACCCATGGCCATGGCCTCACCATGATAGCCGGTAAAATCAGAGGCGGTTACTGCAACATCAGATACCGGGAGCTGCCATGGTCCAACCATCTGGTCACGGCAAGTCATACCACCAACGCTTCTATCACCAATAGTGATTAAAAATTTCTTACTACCCACAGCCGGCAGGCGAAGAAGACGAAATGCAGCTTCTTTGATATCAATGTTATGATAATCCCATCGACTAGAGGCGCCTTTGATACTTGTCACCTGTTTGGTTATTTTAGGTGGTTTGCCTAATAAGATTGATAATGGCATATGAATAGGGTCAATCGCTGCATGAGAATCTTTTAATATTAGCGTTTTTTCCTCAATCGCTTCACCTACAATAGCATAAGGACAACGTTCACGTTTGGCAATTTGGTCAAACTTCGCGACATCTTCAGGTAAAATTGACAGCACATAACGCTCTTGAGATTCATTACACCAGATTTCAAGTGGAGAAAGCCCTTTCTCAGCGACATCAATGGCGTTTAAATCAAAAATGGCACCACGATCACAATCAGCAACTAATTCAGGCAATGCATTAGAAAGACCACCGGCACCGACATCATGAATACTGATGATCGGGTTATCTGATCCCAGCATCCAGCAGGTATCTATTACTTCTTGGGCACGGCGTTGTATTTCCGGATTTCCACGTTGAACAGAGGCAAAATCTAAATCTTCTTCAGAGTGGCCAGCATCGACAGATGAAGCAGCGCCACCACCTAAACCAATTAACATGCCAGGGCCACCTAGCACGATGATTTTTGCGCCAACAGGAATTTTTTGTTTTGCTATTTGCTCTTCTTTAATATTACCATAGCCGCCTGCGATCATAATCGGTTTATGGAAACCTCGCACCTCATTATTAATCGCTTGTTCATACGTGCGAAAATAACCACATAAATTAGGCCGGCCAAACTCATTGTTAAAAGCAGCTCCTCCCAGGGGTGCCTGGAGCATAATGTCAAGTGCGCTGGCAATTCTTTGCGGTTTGCCATAGTTTACTTCCCATGGCTGAATATCGCCATCAATATAAAGGTTTGAGACAGTGTAACCGGTAAGACCTGCTTTAGGTTTTGCGCCTCTGCCGGTGGCCGCTTCATCCCGAATCTCACCACCGGCACCAGTTGCCGCCCCTGGAAAAGGGGCAATGGCTGTTGGATGGTTATGTGTTTCAACCTTTATTTGGATGTGAATAGGTTCTTGTTTAAAGCAATATTGATTGTTTTCATCTTTTTGCAGTCGTTGTCCCAAGTAGCCGGCAATCACAGCTGCATTGTCATGATAGGCGGATAAAATATTCTCCTTGTGATGTTCATAGGTGTTTTTTATCATATCAAAGAGGCTGTAAGCTTGTTTTTGACCATCAATCACCCAGTCGGCTTTGAAAATTTTATGACGGCAGTGCTCGGAGTTTGCTTGTGCAAACATCATAAGCTCAACATCGGTTGGATTACGTGCCAAAGCTTTAAAAGCATTATATAAATAGGTGATTTCATCCTCTGATAGTGCCAGACCAAGTTTTTTATTCGCATTTTGCAGTGCAATCTGACCTTCTTCAAGCATGTTAATGATTTGTAAGTCTTTTTTAACATGTGTGTCTATAAAAGGGTTTATCTGATCAAGTGAGAAATAAATACTTTGTGTCATACGATCATGCAAAAGCTCAGCGAGCGCTTGTAATTGCAATTGTGATAAGGCGCTTTTACTATTTATATAATAAACAATGCCGCGCTCAACGCGTTTAATATCATGTAAACCGCAGTTTTGCATGATATCTGTTGCCTTTGATGACCATGGCGAAATGCTGCCAGTGCGTGGCATGACGATGATGGTTTGCCCTGTTTTCTCTGTCAACTCACCCTGGGCGCCATAGTGCAATAGTGCATTGATTTTCTCAAGTGCTTGTGTGCTTAAAGGGTTTGCTTCTTGAATAAAATGAATATACTCCGCCTCTACACTTATGATGCCATGACAGATGTGTTGAAGCTTTGTCAGTAATTTTTGCTGGTCAAAGGAAGATAAAGCATTATTGCCAAAAATTTGCAACATTTGTTGTCTCATGGATTCCGCTTTGAAAGTGCCCCTATTTTGATAGATTTATCTTCAATTGGAAAGTTTTTAATAAAGAAAAATGATTTACGATGAGTATATATAGGTGGCAGGATTGATAAATTACCTTGTAGCAATGTGATATGAAACAGTTTGAGAGGGTTTAGAAAAAATGCCCAGGTATATTAGCCCACAACAATACTATTTAAAATTTGTGTTACCCTTTTAAAGTTCTTTATGATCACGTATGCCTGCTTCTCATGATCAAAAGCAGGAAGTGGCTTAGTCATCATAGGCTGATAGCAATATTCCTTAGCTATAAATTCTCCTATATGTTCTTGGAATACTAGCATTTTCTGCCCTTGAGATAGTTTACTACGACCGCCTCTCCGATTAAAAAAACTAATTAATTTATCTTTTAATGTGTCATCAGAGTCTTGAATTTGGGCGCATTCGGAATTTGTGGGTAAATAGTTCTTTACCGTTGAATTAATCTCCAAGGTATAATACAACTAAATGTATTCACCTTAATGAGTTTGACCATAATGAACTTAGCTGAGCAAAACTTACAAGACATTCAAAAAGAAATATCAACTATAATTGAAAAATTGACTGCGCTGAACACTAGTAAATGTATAGCATATAGCACCAATAAAGTTGAAACATGCTTAAGAGTTATCAAATAACATATCAGAATAGTA
>NZ_QLIT01000209.1 GCF_003574485.1 Facilibium subflavum | reverse complement strand
CATGTGTTTCATCATTTCATCCCAAAGCCAAAGTACCGGCCAGTGCATAAAACGTTTATGAACTGCACGCCAATGACCGTAGTATTCAGGAAGCATTCGCCATTGACAACCCGTTCGTAACACATAGTAAACCCCTTCCACGAATAAACGCAAAGATTCCGTATTTTTGCAGTGTATCCTCTTTACCGTCATTAAAAATTCATAAATCTTTTCCCAAGCATTTTCATTTATGTGATAATGCATTTTGCAATCCTTTGTTGTTTTTCTCAAATATATTTCAAACTAAGGATTGCAACCTTGCAAATCATTTTTTAATTAAATCAACTTAATTTCACATCTTGTAGTTTTTTTGGTTCACAGAACCTAATTATTCTCTTTGGTGTTTATCTCACCTTTTCTCTTGTTGCTGATAACTTTGCTTATTATTTTATACACTTGGACTTTCTTACCTTATCAGCTTCAACATTATACTTTCCTTTTACCTACTTGATTGGCGATATCGTTACTGAAATCTATGGTTATCGCGCCGCTTTGCTGTTTATCTGGGCTGGTTTAGCGCTGGAGCTGGTGTTTGCTGTTTTTTGCCTTTTAACAATTCATATAACAAGTGCAAATCTCACAGCACATAGCCACTATTATATTATTTACAGACCAATGCTATTATTTGTCACTGGTGGAGTCATTTCGAACCTAGCATCCAGCTTCCTCAATGTTTTTATTATTTCAAAATTCAAGGTTCTCTATCAAGGAAAGCTCTTTTGGGCTAGAAGCATTACAGGTACAGCCATTTCTGAGCTGTTTATGCTGACCATTATTTTTTTTGTCTCGTTCCTGCCACAGATGAACAACCTATATAATTTCTTTATGGTACTTTTGGACACTTACATAATGGAACTTTTTTATGCTGTAATATTTGTCTGGGTCGGCCAGTATCTGGTGAACACTATCAAACAAAAAACTGGAATTGATCATTACGATACCAATATCAGCTATAACCCGTTTAACATCAATTGGACTTTACCTTAACCCATAACAGGAGAACCGTATGATTGCTATCATGTCTGCAATGGAAGAAGAAATAAGAGAAATTATAAAACTGCTAAAACATCCGAACATCACTAAGATTGCTGGCAGAGAATTTTATACAGGGAAAATAAATGACAAACCTATTGTCATTGCACGTTCTAAAATTGGTAAAGTTGCTGCAGGCATTACTGCAACGATTATGTTTGAACATTTTAATGCTGAACAGCTTGTTTTTACAGGCGTTGCGGGAACACCACAAGCTCATATCAATGTCGGTGATATTGTGATTGCAAAACAGACTTATTATCATGATTTAGATGCAACACCTCTTTTCCCAGAAAAAGGAGAAGTTCCTGAGCTTGGCTTTAAATACTTTACCACAAACCAGAATATTACTTCACATGCGCTTAACGCTGCAAGTGCTGTCACAAATAATCTTCACAAATGTATTTCTAGCGCAGAGATTGCAACATTCAGCCTACATACAGCAAAAGTTCACCATGGTAAGATCGCCACTGGCGATGAATTTGTTTCTTGCCAACATCAACTTGATGCACTACTTACAGAAGAGCATGACATTGCCGCTATTGAGATGGAAGGTGCTGCAGTAGCACACGTGGCTTATGAGTTTAGCAAGCCTTATATAATTATGCGTACAATTTCTGATAATGCTAACGAATCGGCTACGATCGATTTCTTAAAGTTTATTGACTCAGTGGCCGCCAAATATTCTGCTGAATTTATCCGCCATTATTTAGGGCTTATATCAACCCCTACCAGCAACCAGACGGAGCAAGCAGCATCTGCACTATAGCCTTTCTTACATCACCCTTATAAGGCACCCGTATTTAGTGTATGGAAATTAGTATTTCATGGTTAAGAAACACTTTATTATTTAAGATTTTCCGTTATCATAGCCGCATGATCATCAACGGGAAAAAATCATGGCGCAATTTGATCGCAATTTTTACAAAATATTGTTTTTAGTTATTGTGTTAACCGCAGCAGGCCAAATGACCAATACTATTTATGTGCCAGCTTTAACACAAATGGCACATGAATTTTCTGTCAGTGCTGGCAGAATGCAGGCCGTTATCGCATGCTATTTATTTCCCTATGGATTATTGCAGTTTTTATACGGCCCGCTTTCTGATCAAGTTGGCCGCAAACCCATGATCCTAATTGGTATTATCCTGTTTATTGCCGGTTCTATTTTAGCAACTTTTGCCACCTATTTTCCAACCTTGCTGATTGCAAGCTTATTACAAGGCTCTGGTATCGCGGTAGGGGGTGTTATGGCAAGAACAGTAATGCGTGATCTTTACTCAGGAACAAAGCTGCATGCGGCTAATAGCATGATGGCAATTGCATTAATATTAGCGCCTTTAATTGCACCCGTGCTTGGTGGTATTTTTACTGACCTTCACAGCTGGCGATTAATTTTTATCTTCTTAAGCGTTTACGGTATTGTCTTATTCTTTATACAGCTTTTTCTTTTTAAGGAAACTAATATCCATAAAGGGCTACAACAAAACTTTTTTCAAAAATATCAAAAAGTACTTAGCAACAGAACTTTTTTAATTAATTTGATTTTACTGATGGTTGCCAATGGTGGTATTGCTGTATTTGAGGTAAGCTCAGGCGCTTTATTTACTTCCGTGCTAGGATTAAATCCTGCAAGTGCAAGCCTGTTATTTATCATCCCCTTACCGTGCTATGTTATTGGCAGCTTTGCTGCTGGAAAACTTGCCAGATATTACAGCCTTGATAAACTTCTTATTGCAGGATGCAGTATTTTATTTATAAGCGGTATTGTCATGATTGCTTGTTATTATGGGATTGGCGTCAGTCTTACTGCTATTATTTTGCCAGGCTGTATTTATTTCTTTGGTTCAGGCATTATCTTTCCAACGGCAACAACAAAGGCACTAGAAGAATTTCCAAGTATTGCAGGAACTGCAGGTGCTGTTTTAGGCGGTACACAAAACCTGGGTGCTGGTATCTTAACAGCATTAGCAGCCATTATTCCACTACACAGCCAGCTGCCACTTGCCGTCACGCTATCGGCATTGGCTGTCTGTGCACTTGCCGCATTAATGATTCAAACTGAAACAACAGTCGTATATTAACTCAAGGCTGCTGCTTTGTTGCAGCGATCACAATCTCACGGATACAAACACTTTGTGGTTGCTGATAGGCAAAGACAACTGAATTTGCAACATCTTCAGCAGATAACACGCCACCCATATCATCTTTCCAGGCCTCATAGCCTTGTTTTATTTCATCTGATGTCGTGTGACTTAAAAGCTCTGTTTCAGCAGCCCCAGGCGCGACCGTAATAACTCTGACATTATTTGCAGCCACCTCTTCACGCACATTCTCACTAATAGCATGTACCGCAAATTTTGTTCCACAATAAGCGGCATGGTTGGGAAAAGTCTTGCGCCCAGCAACTGAGCTTATATTAATAATCGTACCGCTATTTTGTGCTTTCATCGTCGATAAAACAATATGCATACCATTTAACACACCAGCCACATTAACATCTAACATCTGCTGAAACTCCTTGGGGTCTTGTGTGTCAATCTGCCCCAAAAGCATAACACCGGCATTGTTAATCAAGCAATCTGTTAAACCATATTGTGCTTCAGCTTCTTTAACTGCCTGTTGAAAGGCGCCTTTATCAGTCACATCAACTTTGCGGCACATCGTACTTGGCAAACCAAGTGCCTCAAGTTTCTCAATACGACGCGCAAGTAATAATAAAGGGTGTCCTGCATTACTTAGCTTTTTTGCAATTGCTGCCCCAAAACCTGAGCTTGCACCCGTAATCACCACTAATGGCTTTTTCATAAAAACTCCTTAAAATGTTGGTTTTGTAATAAAACGGTAATATTTCACAAGTACAATGCTGCCTAAATGAAAAGGCAAATTGGATTATAAAGGATTATGGCATGATTATTAAATGTAGAAAACCCGTTGTTTCGCTTATTTCGTTACTGTCTATTGGTAGCATCCATGCAACTGAAGTCAATACGGCTTTAGCCATAAAACAAAAACCCAATATAATCATCTTTGTATGGGATGGCTTACGCCCTGATTCAGTGACGCAATCTACAACGCCAAATCTATATCGATTGGCACACAAAGGTGTTTGGTTTAATGACAATCATTCAAGCTATCCGACATTTACCATGATGAATGGTTCAAGCTTTGCCACAGGTGACTTTGCTGGAAAAACCGGTTTTTTTGGCAACACACTTTGGCAGCCAGATACAAAAGGTACCAATGCAAGTGGCAGCCTGATTGACTTTAATCAGCCGGTTTTCACCGAAGATTATAAGATACTCAAAGACTTAAACCAGGATGAGCCGCTAGTTGAGGTTAAAACATTATTTGCCAGTGCACACAAAAACGGCATTACAACAACTGCAGTAGGAAAATCTGGTCCTGCATTCTTTCAGGATTATAAAGAAAAAGGCGTTGTCTTTGATGAAAATCATATTTATCCAGAAGCTTTTGCAAATCAGCTTAAAAATCAAAACTACCCTTTGCCCGTTAATACCATTTATCGCTACCAAGGTTTCAAACTTCACAAAGGTAATGGTAACCCAACGGCTTATGGCATAGTGTCAACCCTGGCTGATGGTGTTACAACAAACCCTGATAAAGGCTTGTTATCCCCCTATAATAAGGACAATACCTACTTGATGGATAGCTATTTAACACAGGTTATCCCTTATGCACATCCAAGACTAAGCGTTGTGTGGCTTAGAAACCCAGACACCACTGAACATAATTATGGTGTTGGTAGCAAAGCCTATTATAATGCACTTGCCAACCAGGATATGCTTCTTGGTAAACTTATAAAAACACTAAAACAAAACAGAACCTGGAATAATACTGATATTATCATCGTATCAGATCATGGCCATAGCAATGTATCTGGGGATTTATCCGAGTTTCCACTTCATGATATCAATAATACAACAAACAATATCGGCCAGATTGACCAACGAAATGGCTATTCGGTTTCAGGTGATTTTCGCCCAGCAGATTTGTTAACAAGGGCCGATTTTCATGCTTATGATGGTGAAGGATGCCAATATGACCCAGTATTAACTGGCATTACCGCAGATGGTAAAACAGTTTACCCCACAAAATATGATACGACAGGAGCAATATGTGGCAAAGCAGTCAAAATTGATGATCCAAATGGACACAGACAAGCCTCTTTAGGACAAAAATATACCACGCCTGCTTATTTTGTCCCTAAAAAGTTACCTAAAGATGGAATTGTTGTTGCTGCCAATGGCGGTAGCACATATTTTTATGTGCCAAGCCATAGTCAAAAACTTATTCAAAAGCTTGTTCGATTCTTACAGTCTCGCCAGGAGTTTGGCGCAATATTTGTGGATCCGCGTTATGGTGCAATTCCAGGAACACTGCCTTTATCCTTGGTAAAACTGGAAAATGATCACAAACGCAATCCTGATATCATTGCCGGTAGTAACTTTAATGCCACAGCAAAAATAAAAGGCTACGATGGTATTGAATATAACAGTAGTGGTAGTGATCGTGGAATGCATGGTGCATTTAGTCCGATTGATGTACATAACACCTTAATCGCTTTTGGCCCAAGCTTTAAAAAGCATTTTACCGACACCTTACCCAGTGGCAATGTTGATGTTGCACCCACAGTTGCGTATATTTTAGGGATATCTTTGCCAAACACAGATGGTCGTGTATTATTAGAAAGCTTAAAAGAAGGCAAAAAAATACACGACTATCAACTTAGCCTTAGACAATATCACCCCCAAAAACCCGCTAAAAATCTTATCATGCAAAGTGCTATTGACCCAGATGGAAAAGCTGTTATCAAAGGGATCTCAAACTATACCATTGCGTTATTTACCAAACAACTAATCCAAAATGGCAAAACCTACGTCTATTTTGATCAGGCCAAAGCATTACGCTATTAGTGAGATAAAATCAAACACCTAAAGGAGGATTAATTATGGACAATATCAAAATAAAAACCATGAAGCTTGAACAGGCCCAAGAGATGATGCAATATGGTGCACCGCTGTCGGTTATTGCACGCACGCTTGATTTAAAACTCAGTGATATTATTTATTATCAGCCAGCCTTCCCAAGAGATTAAAAGCTGACTCCCATAAGGTTTAATCTGAGAGTGCCATATTTAAAACGCTATCATAGCCTACCAAAATAAATTAGAACGTGCAGGTTTAATGGCCAACACAATAATGAAAATCACCCCCCCCACCATGGAATCACCTGTAAAAATGGCATAACAGTACTTAACAGGCAACCCAAAAAGAACATGGTAAAAAATAATAATACTTGATAGGCAGGCTTATTACTTCCTAAGTAATGCTTTGCCTTTTGAAGATATGAGCCGGGGATTGAGAAAAAATGAAGTAAAAGCGGAATCGCGGATATCAGCATCATAATCAGATAAAACAGCCATCCTACTTGTAATAAAGGTGAATAATTCAACGCGACCAGAACACCACACAATAAGTACACGATTTTTACCAAAGCAATATCCAATAGTGAAAATTTTTGCAATTGATGTGATAAATACTGCTCCATGCTCATATCAGTTCTCCTAAGTTTTTTTTAATAATAGCAAATTAATACGTATGTATTCAGCCTACTAAAAAATAACGTTGTAATACAAATATTACAAGACAATAATAAGGCTATGATTTCATCTGCAAGCTCACCTTGCTCGCACTGCAATGCTGAATATGGTAATCAGCCAGATCATGTATATAAAACGGGTCTTGTTTGACCAATTTCTCAAGCAGATCCTCATCAAGTGCTTGAGCTAAAATAAATCCACCGGTTCTTGGCTTTAAAGGACCTGAGAAGTAAATCAAGCCTTGGTCATAAAACTGTTGAAGATGTGTACTATGTGCTTTCTTATATCGATCAATATCATTTAGTGGTTTTTTATAAGTTAGTGTAATAAGTGTAAATTGCATTGTTTTGCCTCTTTGTTTATTTATCACCAACCAGTTTACACTGATCTTAAAAATAAGATAATATAGCAAAATAAGAAATTACTGTTTTAAAAAAAAGAACAATGAATATCACACTGCTGCAATTTAAAATATTTAATAACCTTGCTAAAACACAAAGCTTTCGTCAAACAGCCAAAATCATGCAATTACCTGTTTCACGCGTTTCAAATGCGATTAAAGCACTAGAGACGCACTATCAAACCCCTTTATTTTTTCGTAATACACGGCAAGTCAAATTAACTGAAAATGGTCAAAAAATATGGCCAAGTGTTAAAATGCTTTTATCCTCAGACCAGCAGATTCAAGATACCATTCAACATCGACCCTATCAGCATTTTGGTCATTTAAAAATTGGCATTCCATTAAGTCTTTTTCATCAGGTATATATTGAACATCTACATGAACTAAATACCCAATATCCTAACCTTACGATTGACTGGCGAGTTGGCAATTTTTTACCGCATTTGATTTCTGATGATTTTGATGCCATTATTTTTTGTGGGCATGTACCCAATATTGATGCCTATGCAACTGAAATTGGTCAGTGGTCTAAACTCACTTGCGCCTCATCAGACTATCTTAGTAACCACCCAAGCATTCATACGCCTGATGATTTAACAAAGCATACCTGTCTTGATCACAGTGATAATTTTACAGCTCAATGGCAATATTACATCAATAACCAACAGAAAGATATTGTGATAAAACGTAACCGCTCCATAAAGGGCACACTTCCCCTATAGGACCTATCAGCCATTTTTTGAAAAAACAGGTGCTTCTGTTTTGGTTTCCTTCGGTTTGCTTTGTTTGTCCGGTT
>NZ_QLIT01000208.1 GCF_003574485.1 Facilibium subflavum | reverse complement strand
GAGTCCAATGTTGAGAGTTTGATTAATCAACGCTGTAAGGGGCAACAACACATGAAATGGTCAAGGGATGGGCTGCACAATATACTTACATTAAGAGCAGCGATGAATACTTATACTTGGCCTAAGGTTTGGGAGAAACATGTTCTTTTTGGGTTGAAAAAGGCAGCTTAGAACATAATATAAATACACTTCCAAGTACAATTATAAAAAAATTATCATCATACTCTCGAAAAAACAAGACACTCAAAGCACTCATTGAATTTGATAGAATCATTATGAGCATTTACATGCTCAGATATATCGATGATCTTCAGTTAAGAAGAAACGTGCATCGGGCATTAAATCGTGGTGAAGCTTTTCATCAAATACGATCTGCGTTATTTCAGGTCAATGGCAAAAAAATCCTTGGTAAATCTGAAAATGCGCTTGAAATCAGCAATCAATGCAATCGAGTATTAGCTTGCTGTATTATTTATTACAATGCTTCATTGTTATCAGAGCTACTAACACAGGCTGAGGCGAGAGGTGATGAGAAACTGTGCAAGCAAATTAAGCGGCTTTCACCTGTAGCATGGCAACATATTAGTCTGCTTGGAAATTTTGTTTTTTGTGAAAACGCTCAAAACCTTGATATTAAAGGGATTGTGGAAAGTGTTCTTGCTAAATTTGACTGAAAAATATATGGCTACAACCTATATGGAATAAGGGCTAACATCACTTTGATAGTACAAACCAGTGCTATATGGAATTAACGC
>NZ_QLIT01000207.1 GCF_003574485.1 Facilibium subflavum | reverse complement strand
ACAGTAAATTTGAAGTAAATAGTGCGAAAAATTTAAAAAGTATACTCAGAAAACACTGCGAAATAATAGGCTTAGCTAACTTGCTGGTAATTGCTGCGCAACAGCAAGGCAGTGCAGAGTTTAGAAATCTGGTACATAACTATCAGCAAGATTCAGCGGATCAGTTTAAACAAGAATTTCTTGCTAACAAAACACAACTTGAGTCATCAACAGGTGCGCAAATTCAGCATAATACTGATGCAAAAGTTGGTGGTGTAAGTGATATTAACAGCACTTACCAAGCCAATAACAATGCGGTAGCTAATCAGTACGGTCAAAGTAGGTCTGGGTTTGAAAATCGAGTGAATAATATGGATCAGAATGTTGCCAATAAAGCAGTGAGAGAAACATTAGGGCAATATGGATTAAAAGGAAATACTTTTAATTCGGATAATCCGTCTAGTTTCAATCGGCAAATGGTCATGCCACCAAAGATGAATGTGTCAGTTGATGCGCAAGGTCAAGATTTGCGTTCAAGAGCCGATGCCTTAAGATCAGACGTAATGGAAAATAAAAAGAGCTACCTTGATAAAACTATCGAGTCATCAAGGAATGATGCAAGTAGTGCATTAGGTGTGGCAAACTTAAACGCAAATGCTGCTACTGAAAATGGGAAGTTGGGTCGTGAGGCGTGGAGTAATTATTTGGCGATAGTAAGTAGAATCGTTATTGCTTTATAGGGGTGAAATGTTTGGAAAAAAATTGTTTTATTGCAGGCATTCCAGCTCTATAGGCACAATAGTAAGATGCAGAGATACTTGCAATAAGAGATACAAAAAACACTGGAGCAAATATGTAATCGTATCTTGTGTTGTTGAAAACGACGAGGGTTAAAATAATCCCTAGTAAAACAATAAGCATCCCGATTATAATAAAAGCAATATACCCAATAGCCCACTTTTTCTGTTCTTCTGTAAAGGTCAGCTTATCTTCTTCTGCCTTAACAACTTTAACTGCAACTGGTTCTTGAGATGTTGATTTTTCGTCTTTGAAAATATCAATCATTTCTTTTGCCAGCTCGGGATTTGTTTCTGCGATTTTTAATAATCTTTCTTTTTGATTCTCGTTCATAGCATTATCCTTGTTTTTAGCAACTTTGCTCGTTGAGCAACCTAACATAAAATGGGTTAAAACGCAATCAAATACGTTAATAGCCCAATTCTTTTTGGTGTTTTACAGAAAGGATAACAACTTTGTCGTTATTTAAACGGTACAACACCACATAACCGCTTGTTCCAAACTCAATCAGCCATTCTCTAAACACGGTGTCCATTCCATTGATTGGACGACCAGATTTTGGTTGATGCACTAAAATTTTGACGCCAGTACGAATTGCTTTAATTGCTCGTTTTGCTGACTCAGGGTCTTTATCAACTAAAAAGTGATAAAGCCGCTGCATATTATGCAGTGCATTAGGTGTCCAGACTAACGATGACATTTTGGCGCTTCTACATTTTGTCCAGCTTCAAGTTTGGCAAGCCAATCATCAGCTTCTTCAAGTGTCACATGTAAGCCATTTTGCTGATAAGCTTCCCATGCGTCCAAAGCTTCTTGTTTATAGGCTTCGCGTTTTTCTTCACGTTCTACATAACAGCGTATTGCTTCTCGCATAACCCAGTGAGCAGATCGATGCATTGTATTAGCTAAATTTTTTACTCTGACGGTTAGCTCGTCATCTAGTTTAATTGAGGTTGCCATTTTTATCCTCCAGATAAAAGGTAATACCTTTAGATAATATAGCAAAATATTGCCTTTATGCATATTTGTTTTTGAGTATGCAGATTAGAGATTTTATGAATTTATTCTGCATGCTGAACGTAGCTAAATCATGGCTATATCACAAACCCTCAACCAACCCATAAGGAAATAGAAATGGAAAAAATGAAAGAAAAGGGGAAAATCAACATCCTAAAACTATCAATCACGGCATCAATGGCAGCGTCACTGTTGACGCTCTCGGGTTGTGCAGCGATAGGAACAGCGATCAAACATCGAAATTTAGAGGTGAGTTCAAAAACCTCAGAATCAATATTTCTTGATCCTGTTTCATCTTCTGATAAGACGGTTTACATTCAAGTGAAAAGTACATTAACCGAGGATTTTAAAGGCTTAAGAGAAATATTGGCGCAAGATTTACAAAACAATGGTTGGCAGGTTGTCAATGATATAGATAAAGCCCATGACATGATTCAAATCAATGTCCTACAAGCCGGTCAAGCTAAAAATGAAGCGGCTGCATGGGGTGCTTTAAGTGGTGGTTTTGGGGCGGATATTCTTACGGGTGGACTGATAGGACTGGCTGCGGGTGTGGCGACTGATTCCGTAGGCGCTGGCATTAGTGTAGGTGCAGCGGTTACCGGTGTTTCATGGTTGGCTAACCAGTTGGTTGAAAATGTTTACTATAGCATGATCACCGATGTGCAAGTATCTGTTAAAGTCAATGGTGAGGTAACACAAACCACTCAAGCAAACTTGGCACAAGGATCACAAACTGCGACCAAGCAAACCTATAGTCAAAAAACGAATTGGGTACGTTATCGAACACGCATTGTATCGGTAGCAAATCAAGTAAATTTGAAATTTGAAGAAGCCAAGCCTGAGTTGCAGAGAGCATTCCTGACACGGTTTTACTTCATGCTATTTTATGCTACTCTATTTTTGTAACCTAAAATCATGGAGTAAGTTATGGCACTAAAGCAACGAATCGTAACAGAGATTTATGATGATCAAACACAAGATATAGTTCATCGTGAAGTGACAGAAGAAAAAGTAATTAAATCTCCAAAATCGATAGATGATTTAGGTTATAACCATACAGAACAAATAGAGATATTGCACCGTGTACAGGATAACTACCTGAAATTTCAATCAACGGTTTACGATCT
>NZ_QLIT01000206.1 GCF_003574485.1 Facilibium subflavum | reverse complement strand
AAAAATGAACTGAATTATATGCTTTTTTTACGGCTAGTACCTATTTTCCCGTTTTTTATTATTAACATTGCTGCAGGGGTTATTGGCGTGAGTTTGCATGCTTTCTTTTTTGGCACTTTGTTTGGCATTATGCCTGGGGCATTTATTTACGCCTGGGTTGGCAGTGGGCTTGGCTTTGTTATTTCACAAGGCCAAAAAATAAATCTTCAGATTATCTTTTCCCCGCACATTCTCTTACCTATTCTTGGTTTGGCTGTTTTATCGATTGCTCCTGTGATATACAAAAAATACCGACAAAAAGGAAGTAGTCATATGAGTGCGCCAAGCAAAGCTAAGGCAATCAAGCTGGACAATCCAGCCCAGAAAAAGGCTAGCCACCAGTCTGGAACCGAACTACACATAATGCAAGGTAACGAACATTATGAAGCTGTAGTAAGGGCGGTCTATCAGCCACAACGCGAGTGAAGGTATTGAGCCCCGTAATATACCATCGTCGCACCTGATCAAGGTTTTCATATGCCTGAAATTAGCACCACGCAAT
>NZ_QLIT01000205.1 GCF_003574485.1 Facilibium subflavum | reverse complement strand
TTTATCTTAACTTTAGCGCTGATTTGGTCTTATCGCCAAGGTGATATGCTTATGAAAATTTATCCAGAAAAGCTCAAAAAGCATGGGTTTCCTCAACGCTCAATTGTTCGTAAGGGCATGGATTTTATTAGCAAATCATTGGCGGAGATTGTGATTAATACAAGTAAAATCATGGCATCAATTAAGCTTGTATTTGAGCTAAAGTTAACAAAAATTCAAACAGAAAAACTACTTAGTGTCCTGTAGTGTGGTTTTTTCTATTCTTTTCACTTATAAGTATTAACTTTGCAAACTCAAGTGGAGCTCTGTCATTTGGATTAGTTGAGCACATTTGCGTGATGATGTCAGGTATTTGCTTAACAGTGTGTTTATAAATACGGTATAAGCTAACACCTAATGCATAAATATCGCTATTAACTGAGTATGCCTTTTGCTTGAGAATTTCAGGTGCAACATAATGTAATGTTCCTTGTGCGCTATCTTGAATAACCGGGGCATAAAGCTTTTCTGGTTGCTTGCAAGCCATGCCATAATCAATAAGCGCATATTTATCATCTTGAATCATGATATTGTCTGGCTTGATATCGTTATGTAGATAACCTTTATAATGCGTCACCAGCACAGCATTAATACAATTGATTGCTAAAATATCAATATCATCTTTAGAATAAGTCCAAAATTTAGGTTGCATATGATTTAAAATATCCAGCCCTAAATACGGCATTGCCATACAAATATCAGCGCCATTAGATGTTAAATTAGCGTCATAGCAAATACCCATGCACTTTGCAATTTCAACTTCTTGCTGGCTAATACCCTCTTTTCGGTAGGATATTTTTATGGCATAGAGTTTGCCTTTCTCATCTTGTGCTTGGACAACCCGAGCGTAACCACCTGTAAGTTTCTTCTGTTCACTAGGCTCACAATTTGCCAAGCAATAAATTGTTGTGCCAATTTTAAGGTAGTTATGTTTAAGTTCAATTTTCTCATACTTGCGTGATTGAAGCTTTATGGTGCCTTCGCCAGATGTGTAAAACTCATTGGCAAACGCCCATTCATTCTTTCGATCATCCTCATTATTCCATGAAAAATGTGGCATATAACAAAGTTGCTTCCATTGATGCTGATAATATAATTATTTTAATGTGAGATTGCATCAGCTAGAAATGTGGAAACTACGTGTACTTTGCAGTAAGGCTGTAGTTGAGTTTATTTTGATTGATATTCGATTAAAGGGAATCGTATATTATTTTAGATTACCGTTAACTCTCTGATAGGTAAGCCACTGGTTTGACCAGTGAGACTTTTAAGGCTTGGCCTTTAGATTTAGTATAGGATGCTGTCATAATAACCTGTGGGCTTGGCGGTCACACAGGAGAAGTACAATTATGACAGCATCAGCTTATGAAAGTCTAAGCCATTCGAGATGGGACTGCAAATATCATGTGGTATTTGTGCCAAAATACAGAAAGAAAGTGCTTTACGGGAAGATTCGCAATTACCTTGGTCCGCTATTCCATGAGTTGTCGAATCAAAGAGGCAGTAAAATATTGGAGGGGCATATGGTTCAAGACCATGTGCACATGCTAATAAAAATACCACCAAAATACTCAGTTGCGGAAGTGATTGGGTATATCAAGGGTAAAAGTGCTATTGCAGTTGCGCGTCAATTTGGAGGAAGGCAGCGTAATTTCAATGGTGAGAGATTTTGGGCAAGAGGCTATGCTGTTTCGACAGTAGGCTTTGAAGAGGTTCAGATACGTGAGTACATCAGGAACCAAGAGCAAATTGACGGGCGAGGTTCAGAAAAACCTGGTAAGTTTTAATTCTTGGAATAACGTTTAATCTGGCAGCCCTTGGGGCTGCTAAAAACCGCCAAGCCTCCCGTTCTACGGGAGCGGTATGACTACAAAATTGCCATTGGTAGGTGAGTATTAGCCTGGCACCTACCAATCATATATTGGTGACACAATCTAAAACTTATTTACTAAAAGCGTTCTTGAATGCTTTGTTATTCTCATCAGAGGGTGTCCTGTTTAGCATCAAAAACCCTTCATCTGGATACATCTTTAGAGAAGTTTTGATGTTTTTATATTGTTCAGGATTGTTTTTGATGTCATTAAATGCAGCATCGATTGCATTGGAGATTGTATCCTTTGTGTCCTTATCAAGAATCTTATCTGGTTCTTCATAAATATACTGGAGATTTTGGTAGTTAAACTCTAAGCAGCCTTTTAATGCACCTAATAGTGCAATACGTTCTCCAGTTTTAAGAGAAAGATTTTGATTCTTCGAAGCATTGATATATGAGATAAAAGAATTTTGGACTGTTGCTGAAGCTGACTGCTCGGTTATATGCCTTTCCAGCCAATCTGGAACTGATATAGTCAGTAAGAGATTGTTTGGTAGACTTTTTAGATCATGTGTTCCTGTAATTTCATGACTTTTACTTTCTTTAATTAATGTTTCAATCGGTGTGTTTGAGGGTACATAAGCGTACCCTATTTTACTATAATCCAAGGCGTATTGATGCACTAACGCAGCTGGAAACAGATGCGCAAGCGCAAGGATTTGATTGTTTTGTATAGAGGACATTACATGTAGATCTCTTATCTTGTCAACTTCGGCTATCGTATCTTTATTCTTGTCACTGATGATACGGATATCACATTTTTCTTGGTGTGGATCTGTTTTAAATTTTGCTAGATTCGGTACTTCCTTGTCCTTATTGTCCTTATTTATTGTCTTCTCCTCATTTATTATCTTTATAGCTGTTAAGTATTTATTTATAGTGGTTTTGAGATTATCGCTAAATTGATATTCGACGGGTTTGCCTTTCGATGTTGTTTTAGCGGTTTTGCTATTAAGGCTAACGTAAAATATCCCGTCTTCCATTTTGTCTGAAATTTGATTATAAATTATTCTATTTTTAGGGTTATAAATTTTGCTTATAAAATCATTTTCAGACTTAGCTATACTGGATTGAGCAAGATAACCCTTATAAGAGGTTGATTTTTGAAAGGCGTTTTCCATAGTGTTGCTTGCCTTCAAACCATATGGATAGAGCCCAAAAGGGTTTTGACGACCCGTAGGGTTTTTCAATAGCTCGTTTTTTTCTGGATTTACTTGGCTGTAATTATCAAAAATATTTTGAAATAGATCACTTTTATCTGTATTTGTTGGGATCTTTTGATTGTTAGTTAATTTTATGAGGGTGTCTGAACTATCTATATTGCTTGACTTGTTGAAAAATTCAAAATCAGTACTATCTGGATTATTCGTAAAGTTGGTTGAACCAGTATGAACGCTTTCCTTGTTGAAAAAAGCGAAGTCTTTCTCATGGTTGTCTACCCAGCTTCCATCATCCTTAATACGATAGGACTCGAGGGCAATTTTATTATGAGAGCCAGCGTAAATTATGGCCTTGATCTCTTTTATGCCAAGTTCAGTCAGTTTATCGTTTAAAGCTGCTTCCTCTTTAATGTCAGTGAAATATATCTCATTCTGATTGTCACTTAGTAATTGCTTTAGCTGACTTGTTGTCTCTAATGTATAGTTTTGATTATTTTGTGTAAAGCCGCTAATTTCTATTGTAGTCATTTTCTTTCTCCATGTTTGTTGATAAAATTAAGATATTAAACATTTACTATGGGCTTGCTTGCCATCTTAGGTTTTTATGATCAAAAGTTCATAATTGGTCTTAACGTAGCTATACAAGCATAAAGCAAACCATCTGTTGATAATCCCCAAATTGAATTGATCACACAATATTGATGCAATCATTAACCCCAGTGATGCGCTAATATCTGGTTGTTATAATAGATTGAGATAGATTGAAAAATTAGCGGAGTTCTACTAATTTTTGATCATACCTTGCTGCATTTTTTATTTTTGTCACTTTTTGTTCAGATATGAAACCATACTCAGTAACGTTTAATATTATGCAATTCGTGGATTGAATTTACTTCGATTGACCAGCTTCAATTTCACCTGCTATATGTTATAATCGCCAGAGTTATTATCAATACAACAGTGAATACTTTGAAAAAACAGGCACGTTTATCTTGTCAAATCAATACTGTTTTCTGGCTGGATTTATTGGTGATTACCATCGTTATGGCTTTTGCCTTATGTCTATATGGTATCCCGGTTTTATTTACGCCAGATGAAGGGCGTTATGCTGAGATTGCGCGTGAAATGCTGGTCAATCATCAGTATCTTGTGCCACACTTAGACGGGGTTATTTACTTTGAAAAACCACCAATGATCTACTGGCTTACAGCGCTATCACTTAAAATCTTTGGTTTGAATGACTGGTCAGCAAGGCTTGTTAATCCCGTATTATCGATACTGGGGCTGTTACTCACCTATATTGTTTGTCGCATTGTCTATCAAAAACGTCGGATTGTGCTTTTTGCAGCTCTAATCAGTGGCACCTCCTTGTTATATGTCGGTGCTGCGCGTTATTTGAATTTAGACGCCGGTGTATCCTTTTTTATCACGGCAACAATGCTTTGTTTTTGGGCATCTAGGCAGTATCAAGCGCGTCAGTGGCAAAGTCATTTATGGCTATTAGCCGCTTTTATCTTCTCAGGGCTTGCGGTGATGACAAAGGGGCTCATTGGCATTGTTTTTCCAATGATGATTATAGGCCTTTGGAGTATTATTACTGGCCGCTTGCGTGTATTGACAGATATTCGATTGTATCTTGGGCTTATCGTTGTGGCCGTAATTTCTGTGCCATGGATTATTGCTGTTAATAATGTGCATCATGAGTTTTTCTATTATTATGTTATCGTGCAACAAATTCTGCGCTACATAACAGATGAGCAAGGCAGGCAGATGAGTAAATTTGCCTATTTCGGTATTTTTATCATCGGTTTTTTCCCCTGGTTTGGTTTTCTGCCGCAAGCGTTTAAACAG
The DNA here is from genome assembly GCF_003574485.1 of Facilibium subflavum. GTDB lineage: Bacteria > Pseudomonadota > Gammaproteobacteria > Francisellales > Francisellaceae > Facilibium > Facilibium subflavum. The sequence continues at coordinate 15,904 of NZ_QLIT01000205.1, read as the reverse complement.
GTTTTTTGTCGTTGGAAGGTCAGACAACAATATTCAGATGACTGGTTTTTATTTATCTGGGGGGCGAGCATCTTACTGTTTTTTGCCTTTTCAAAATCCATTTTAATTGGTTATTTAATGCCAATTATTGTGCCATTTTCTATTTTGATTGCTTGTCATTTGGATAAAATTATCGATCAAGATACCATTACTAAGGCAACAAAATTCAGTATTGGTGCGGCCTTAATATTATTTTTTATTATGGCAATTGCCTTTATTATTTTGCCATTTATCCCGGATTTTTCGATGTACTTTTCACAGATTGCCGCCTTTTACTGGCCTGCTGCTTTGATTTCTGGCATTTGTGCGATTTGGGGATGGCGCCTGTTACGGAGAGATAACCTAAAAGAGATTATGCTTTTGTTTATTGCAACCATGGCGATTATTGTGAATCTTGGATGGTCTGGTTCACAATACTTTGCCCAAAAGACAGTAAAACCATTAACGACAATGGTTAAGCCTTTATTAAAGCAGTACCCTGATGCAATTGTTGCTAATTATGGCGGGTATTTCTATGATGGGCAGTTTTATTTAAACCGTCTGACCTGGATTGTCGGGTTTGAAGGTGAGTTGAGGATAACTGCGCAAATGGCAAATTCAGGTGCGTCTAAAACATTGAAAACGGCTGCTGAATTTTGGCCACTCTGGCATAGCCAAAGGCGGGTATTTGTCTTTATGGATAAAAATAATTACAATCAATTTTTTGCTTCAGGGCAGCAAAAAGGTATACTGCTTGGGCAAACACCGAAACGATTTTTATTAACAAATCACCCACTGCAAGTTGGTGATGAATATAACAAAAGGTAATAAAGGAAAATGACATTCGTAATTTGGGCGCTGTTGTTGCTTGGTGTAAGCCTAAATGCCAGCGCACAGCTGTTTTTAAAGTTTGGGATGGAACGCATTGGTGAGTTTAGTTTTACACTAAATAATGTTTGGCCAATTGCCTGGAAGGTTGCCACTAACTATATGATTATCCTGGGCCTTGCCTGTTATGTGATAAGCGTTGTTGTATGGTTGATGGTGTTATCGCGTGTACCTGTAGGTGTGGCTTATCCTATGGTATCAATCGGTTATATTATTACGGCGATTGCAGGTTATTTTTTGTTGGGTGAGACATTAACACCAACACGTGTTGCTGGTATTTTAATTATTATTATCGGCGTTTATTTAGTGGCAAAACCATAATTAGGCATAAAATGATGAGAGATACTTTTTTACCCTTTGCAAAACCCAGTATATCTGAAGAAGCAATTGCTGAGGTGGTAGATAGTCTGCGTTCTGGCTGGTTGACAACAGGACCTAAGCTGCAGAAATTTGAATCGATGTTACAATCCTATGTTAATGCACCGCATGCCTTGTGCTTAAGCTCGGCAACTGCGGGGCTGCAACTGGCTTTAATGGCATTAAACCTTCAACCAGAAGATGAAGTGATTACAACACCGATGACGTTTGCAGCAACGCTTAATGTGATTGAGATGGTCGGTGCGACTGTGAAGCTTGTTGATGTATCAAAAGATACCTATAATATCGATGTTGAGCAGATTAAATCAGCGATCACCCCTAAGACAAAAGCCATTATGCCAGTACATTTTGCTGGGCTTCCTGTTGATTTGGATCCCATTTATGACTTGGCCGAGAAGCATGGTTTGTATGTGATTGAAGATGCAGCCCATGCCATTGGTGCAGAATATAAAGGCAAAAAAATTGGCAGTTTTGGTGATATTCAGGTTTTCAGTTTTCATCCAAATAAAAATATGACAACTGGCGAAGGTGGTTGTGTGATCACGCGTGATGATCAAATCGCCAAGCATATTATGTTAACCCGTTTTCACGGGATGGATCGGGAAGCATGGAATCGTTTTGGCAAATCGGGTAGTGCACATTATCAGATTGTTTATCCTGGGTTTAAATATAATATGATGGATTTACAGGCAGCTTTAGGTATTCATCAACTGCCTTTATTAGATGAATTCATTCAAAAAAGAACACAGCTTGCAAATCGCTATTTAGATAAACTTCAAGGCTTTGATTATTTAATCTTGCCAAAGGAGCCAGCTTATGAGCATAAACATGCCTGGCATTTATTTGCACCGATGGTAAACCCTGCAAAAACAGATTTGACACGTGATCAATTCATGCAGAAACTAAAATCAATGAACATCGGTTGTGGGATACATTATGAGGCGGCGCACCTTTATCCTTATTATGCAGATAAATACGGTTTTAAAGAAGGGGATTTCCCTAATGCCGAGTTTATCGGTAAGCATGTGATTAGCCTGCCATTATTTCCAGATATGACAGAAACAGAGCAAGATGAAGTAATTGATGCATTAACGTGTATTTTTGAGAATAAGGATTAAAACAATGTCAAACCCATATTTAAGTGTTGTCATTCCAATTTATAACGAGCAAGAAGTGTTACCGACGCTTTTTTCACGGCTTTTCCCGGCACTAGATGCATTAGGAAAATCCTATGAAGTCATTTTTACCAATGATGGTAGTAAGGACAAAACATTGTCTTTACTAAAAGAAATCCATAGTCAGCGGCCAAGTGAGGTTAAGGTTATTGACTTTAATCGTAATTTTGGACAGCACATGGCGATTATGGCAGGGTTTGAAAATGCAAAAGGTGATGTTGTGGTTACGATGGATGCGGATTTGCAAAATTATCCTGAAGATATTCCGTTGCTATTAGAGAAGATTGAACAAGGCCATGATGTGGTTGGCGGCTATCGTGTAGGACGCCAGGATAAAAAATGGCGCCTATGGGTATCAAAACTTCATAATAGTCTTCGTTTAAAAATCACAGGTATTGATATGGTGGATGAGGGCTGTATGCTAAGAGCTTACACACGTGAGGTGATCGATCGCGTTGTTGCTACAGGAGAAAATTCTACCTTTTTGCCAGCATTAGCGCATAGCTTTGCTTCAAACCCTACCGATGTTGGTGTGCGCCATGCCGCACGCGAGCAGGGCAGCTCCAGTTATAATCTGTATAAACTGATTCGTTATAATTTTGATTTCTTTGCCAACTTCTCGAAAGCGCCTTTGGAGTTTTTTACCATGTCAGGGCTCTTAGTCTCAGTGGTAAGCATGTTGTTATTTTTGTATTTAATTATCAAGCGAATCTTTTTTGGCCCAGATGCCAATGGTGTATTTACTTTGTTTGCGATTGAATACTTTTTAATAGGTATGCTATTAATGGGGCTTGGGATTGTTGGTGAGTACATTGGGCGAATTTACGAAGAAGTACGTAAGCGACCAAGGTTTATTATTAAAGAGCTTTTAGATATTGATAATACAAAAAAAGATCATCATAAAAAGGATCATAAGAATGTCGACTAAATTACTTGTTTTGGGTGTCAATGGCTTTATTGGCAGTGCGATGGTAGAAAAGATTTTACAAGAAACAGATTGGGAAATTTATGGCATGGATATTGCCGATCATAAAATAAAAGCGTTTTTAGATCATCCGCGATTACATTTTGTGAAAGATGATGTATTAAAGCGTAATGACTGGGTGGAAGCGCATATTCAAAAATGTGATGTTGTTTTTCCATTGGTTGCTGTGGCAAACCCTGCGCTTTATGTGTCTAACCCATTATTTGTTTACCAGCTTGATTTTGAATCAAACATTGATATTGTGAAGCTTTGTGTTAAACATAAAAAGCACCTGGTTTTCCCTTCAACTTCTGAAGTTTATGGGATGAGTACCGATATTCCTTTTGATGAAGAAACAAGTGCGCTTGTGACAGGACCGATTAATAAACCGCGTTGGATATATTCCTGCTCTAAACAGTTATTAGATCGTGTTATTCACGCCTATGGTTTACAAGAAGGATTAAACTATACGCTGTTTAGGCCTTTTAACTGGATTGGTCCAAAACAGGATGAGATTAAATCGTCTGCCGATGGCAGCGCCCGTGTTCTGGTTCAATTTGTGTCAAATATTATCGATGCTAAAGATTTAAAACTTGTGGATGGTGGCAGTCAAAGACGTTGCTTTACCTATATTGATGATGGTATTGATGCATTGATTGAGATTGTAAAAAGGCGTGATGGCCAGGCAAATAAGCGAATTTTTAATATTGGCAATCCAGATAACGAGCACTCAATTAAAGAGCTTGCTGAGATGGTGATTAAAACGATGAATCGTTATCCAAAATATGTGGATAATGCGAAGAAAACACAAATTATTACCACAAGCTCAGGCGAATATTATGGTAAGGGTTATCAAGATGTTCAACGCCGAGTGCCATCCATTGAGAATGCCAAGAAATATTTAAACTGGTCGCCTAAAGTCACAATGCAGGATGCACTGATTCAGACATTAGATTATCACCTGGCATAGGTTTATACGTTTAAATAAAGCGTTTTTGTTTTACTGGATTATGGCATCTTATTTGGTGCAGGCCTTATGTGTTTTAAAATATAAATGAAAAAGGTATTTCTTATGCTTGATTTTAGTGCAACCTATACGGATCTTTATCAGCTTACCATGGCACAATGTTATTATCTTAAAGGCAGGCAAACACAAACGGCTGTTTTTGATTATTTTTTTCGTAAATTGCCGTTTAACAGTGGTTATGCAATATTTGCAGGGCTACAGAGCTTATTAGATATATTGGACGATTTTCATTTCACCAAAGAGGATTTGTCCTTCTTACAGACACAAGGCTTTGATGAGCGCTTTTTAAATTACTTACAAAACTTTCGATTCCAAGGGGATATCTATGCATTAAAAGAGGGTGATGTCGTTTTTCCAAATGAACCGATTGCTACGGTGAAAGCCAGTATTATTGAAGCACAAATCATTGAAACAGTTCTGTTAAATACGTTAAACTTTCAAACATTGATTGCAACAAAAGCCAGCAGAATTCGACAAGCTGCCAAAGGAAAACGCCTGCTTGAGTTTGGCCTTAGACGTGCCCAAGGCCCAGGCGGTTTTTTTGCCTCACGTGCTGCGATTATTGGTGGGTTTGATGCAACAAGCAACGTACAGGCCGCGCGTGAATATAACCTTCCTGTTGCTGGTACCATGGCGCACTCATTTATTCAAAGCTGTGAAACTGAGCTTCAGGCTTTTCGTCAGTATGCAAATAACTTTCCTAAAAATACTATCTTGCTTGTGGATACTTATAATACCTTGCAAAGTGGCATTCCCAATGCAATTAAAGTTGCCAAGGAAATGGAAAATCAGGGGTTTAGGCTTAAAGGTATTCGTTTAGATAGTGGTGATTTGGCATATCTGTCGAAAAAAGCCAGAGCGATGCTGGATGCGCATGGTTTGCAATATGTAGGCATTACGGCATCAAACCAGTTAGATGAATCAGTCATTAAAAGCTTAATAGAACAAAATGCACCTATTGATAGTTTTGGAGTTGGTACTTCTTTGGCAATTGGTTACCCAGATGCCGCTTTAGATGGTGTTTATAAGCTTGCACAAATCGATAATCGTTTATGTATTAAATTATCAGAGAACATTGCTAAAACAACCTTACCGGGGCTTAAGCAGGTTTATCGCCTTGTTGATGAAAACAATCAACTTTTTGGTGCGGATGTTATTTCATTGTCTGATGAAAAGGAAATGTTACAAATGCATCATCCTTTTGAAAGCTTCAAGCACATGGATATCAAAGGTGTTGCAAAAGCGCCTTTATTAAACCAGGTAGTGCACCAGGGTGATGTCCTTGGGCCAAAACAAAGCTTAAGCCAGATTGCACAGTATAGTTATCAGCGTTTAGCACAATTGCCTGAGGAATATAAGCGTGCAACAAACCCACATATATATAAAGTGGGCATTAGTGATCAATTAAAACAAATACGCGATCAATTAATACATCAATATCGTGGTAATTAGTGAGAGTCACGTATTTAGTTAATACGTTTGCGCAATTAATAAAAGCGTATCACCTAAATGTGTTATAGCTGGTGAGCGCTTGCCAAAAACAAGTCCATCACAATGTGCATGAACCTGTACTGGGGTTGCATTAGGGGCATGTAGTCGATGAATCTGGCCGATGACATTCCCTTTTTTGACCTGCGAACCTAAATCATAAAATGGCTCAAAAATCCCTTCTTCAGGTGCAATACAAAACCCAGACTCTGGTAGTTGATACAATGGTTTATCACCAGGCTCTGCTGGTTTGTCCTGTAAAATATGTAAGTGGCGCAGCGTATTTATAATACCTTTTGATGCAACCTGTACGCTTTGCTGGGTAACACGCTGTCCACCACCGATTTCTGTGCTTAAAAACAACTTTCCCTGGGATTCTACCAACGTATCAATCATACCTGTGGCATCGAGCTCTTCTAAAATCAGATTATAAGGGGCATTAAAGGCTTTTAATGCCTCAATACGCTGTTTTTTAATGGCATGGTCACTGCTGTCATGAATAACGCCACAGGGTAGAAAATCAAGAGAGTAACCGCCGGAGTGGATATCAATAACACAATCAGCCTGTGCGATCAATTGATATGTCATAAAGTGTGCTAATCGCTCGGCAGGTGTGCCATCAGCCTTCCCTGGAAAGATGCGATTCATATCCTGATTGGCAATGGGTGTCAGGCGAGTTGCGTTATAGGCACCTTCAATATTAACGCTTGGCAAAACGATGATTCGCCCGGTAACCTCATTTGGATTAATTGTATGGATTAAATTATTCAGTGCAATTTGACCTTCATACTCATCACCGTGAAGCCCTGCACTTAATAAAACGGTAGGCCCTTTAGTATTGCCAATGACAGCATAAGGCACACGCATCACACCCCAGGCTGAGCGATTGCTTGGATTAGGAATATCAAGCCAGCCAATCTCTTTATTACTGTTACGGGTAATATGATTAACCTTAATACTTGTATCATACTTTGTGTTTATATCAAGCATCTTCACGACCTCATAAGGTTTCGGTTAGGATTTGTTGTTCTTGTGGTAGTTTAATAAATAGCTGCCTTGGGAAATCAAACAGTGATTCAGCGCCAGTATCTGTGATGCGAATTGTTTCAGAGATAGCCATGACATGTTTGTTTTCAACGCCATACAGCCATGGGATTAAATGAAATGTCATATTCTTTTGCAGTGGAATATCCTGTCCTGGCTTTAAGCTTAAGATATGGCCTTCATCCCAGCTTGGTGCAAAGGCAATACCTAAAGAATAGCCAGGGCGTGAAATCATCCTGCCACTGATAACACCTTCATGTGCCTTATCTGTGGCAATTTTTGCAACCTCTGCAGCACTCATCCCTGGCTTGACAGTTTCTAATACAGTATTGATCGCATTAACAACCGCCTTTTCAGCAGCAAGCATTGCTTTGCTTGGCTCGCCTAAATAAACGGTTCGCATCATTGCTGTATGATAACGGCGATAACATCCGGCAATTTCCAGGAAATAGCTATCATCAGGCTGTGCTATATACCCCTCCCAAGTGGCATGGCCATAAAGCGTTCTTGGTCCGGCTGTAATGTAAGGTCGCTCAGCAGGGCACTCACCACCAGCCATATACATGGCATGATGTACCTTTGCTGCGACTTCATTTTCACTAATCCCAACATTTGATGCTTCAATTCCAGCCTGCATGCCAGCAATTGTGGCTTTGGCTGCTTTTTTCATTACTTCAATCTCAAGCTCAGATTTACATAAACGATCTTTTTCAATTATGCCTGAACAGTCTTTAAAAGTGGCGTTAGGCAGTTTTTGTATAATAGCCTGTTGTATGAAATAGGGGAAAAAGGGGCAATATTGCTCATAACCAATTACTTTATTATCAAACTTAAACTCATTGATAGCTGCTGTGAAAATATCAACGGGATTTTCGGTATCCTGGAAGCTTCGGGTGATTTCGACCCAGGTTCTAGGCGCAATATTGGTTTGCTCAAGAAAGCGCATGACCATAAAAGGTTCGTGATCAATAGGAATAACAAGACTTTGAAATTGATCATAACCACTTGTTTGATGTCCTGTTAGATAAAATATGTTTGCAGGATCATTAATCATAACAACATCTAATTGCGCACAAGCCATGCGCTGGCGTAGATTATCAACACGACGCTGATATTCATAAAGTGGAAAGCTTAGCCCTTTATGGTCTTTCATTTGTTATGCTCCTTTTGGTTTGTTGGTGTGTCATCATTGTTTAAGAACAAATATGTTATTCTTCTAAAATCATGCCAGGTGTCGCTACAGCAGCTTGTTTTTCCCTGGCTTGTCTTTCTAGTAATGCCTGATAATGTTTTGATGTTCTTAAGCGCCCGAGTATGACCCAGACAAAAGCGATAATGAGTACTAAAAATCCGCTTAGGCCATAGGTTGGTGAAAGACCATTAAAAAGTTCAGCAAGCATTGGAGAGAACCCTGCAAAAATGACACCGATATTATAAGCCAAAGAACAGGCTGTCATTCTATATCTGTGGTCAAACAGCTCACCAAAAAGGCTACCAACAAAGCTGCAAATAGCTGCCTGGAAGACTACAAAGCCTATTAAACCAATAATTCCTAAAAGCATATTCTGACTAAATAGCATAAATAAGAAGATACAAGGCAGCATCAACAAGGTAAAAAACTGTGCCTGTTTAACACGGTAGTGGTATTTTGGCACTAAAAGCCCAAATAAGGGATATAGGATAACCGCTAAAATCATAATAGCATTCGCCCATAATAAGGCAGTTGAGGTGCTAAAATGCCAATTATTTTGGAAGTAAGTAATAAAATAGACAAGAATCATATAGATAAAAGTTTGAATGCCTGCATTTAACAACAGCAGGTAAATAAGCTCTTTTGGTTGTTTTTGAAAAATCTCAAAGAACTTGAAGTTGGCGTGCGCTGAGGGGGCTTCTTTTTGTCTTGAATGCTTTGGCACAAGCCATAAATAACCTAGAAAAAAGCAAAAACTTAAAATAAAAGGCAGGCGCCATTCAAGTGATAATAAAAAGGTATTGGTTACCTGAAAGTGTGTATTAAGGTGCCCGATAATCTCAACGGATAAAAAGCCCACAAATGCAGCAACCAAACCGCCTGCAATAGAAATTGACCAAACAATGCTTACCAAAAAAGGTTTGTTTTTAGCATTACTATCAGCAGCTAAAGCAATTAAGCCTGATAGTTGTCCACCGGCAGAGAGCCCTTGAAACATTCTCAGTAAAACTAAGATTATTGGTGCCCAAATGCCAAGGACGTTATAACCTGGCATTAATCCAATAATAAGCGTTGGCAATGCGATACACCATACCGTTAGGTTAATGGTGAACCCTTTGCCATGTTTATCACCAATACGGCCAAAGATAACGCCACCTAAGGGTCTTATAACAAACCCCATTGCAAAGGTTAAAAAAGTCAGCACTAAGCCAATAAATGGACCAGCGGAGCTAAAAAAAGTCTGTGAAATCTGTACGGCGAAAATACCATAAAGGCCATAGTCATACCATTCAAGTAAGTTTCCTGAAGACTGGCGTATAAAAGTCTGTGCTGTAGGCGCCTTTTTGGGAACGACTGTTGCGTTCATAAACATTCTCCTCCCTGTCTCAATTATCATTGATAATGACTGATGCAGATGTACTGCGTATTCAGTTATTAATAACGATAACTGTGTTGTGTCGTTTATCGCGTGTAAATCGCAATAACGGTTAACTTCTATATCCTTGGCGGCCTTTGGGTTAAATTAATATAATATATTCTGTTAATTTCAAAAAAATCAGTTAAAAACCCCCAAGGCAATAGCGTGAATTCATCTTATGGCTACAGTCAGGCAGGCTACCATATAGATAGCCCTCTGACATTAAGCTTCAACCGCTTGTTGAACATTTACTTTTTCAAGTGCTTGTGCTAAATCAGCAATTAAATCTTCTGCAGATTCAATCCCAGTGGAGTAGCGAATTAAATTTTCAGGAATGCCTGCACGCTGGCGTTCTTGTGCAGTTAGCTCAACATGGCTTGTTGTTCTTGGTGGCCCAACAATTGTTTCAACACTGCCAAGATTTGCAGCGCGATAAGCATATTTTAGATGTGTCATACAGGTTTTAACACTTTCAAAATCGCCTTTTATGGCGAAACTTAACATACCACCAAAGCCACGCATTTGTTTTTTTGCAATTTCATGTTGGGGATGTGTGGTAAGACCTGGATAAAAAACCGCTTCAATTTTCGGATGATTTGCCAGGTATTCTGCAACCTTTTGTGCGTTATAGTTTTGTCGCTCAATCCGTAGTGCAAGCGTTTTCATGCCGCGAAGCAAGAAGTAAGCAGACATTGGGTGCAAAGTTGCCCCTGTGATTTCACGGAAATTAAAAATCTTGTCAACAAGTGATTTATGCCCGCAAACAATACCGCCTAAGGCATCTGCATGACCACCTAGAAATTTTGTTGCACTGTGAATCACAAGATCAACCCCGAGTGTGAGTGGGTTTTGATTAATTGGTGTGGCAAATGTATTATCAACAACAACAACTGCCCCGGCAGCCTTACCTGCAGCAGTTAAGCGCGTGATATCAACAACTTTTAGTGTGGGGTTTGTAGGGGTTTCCAGATAAAGTACATCACAGCCTTTGGCAATTTCAGATTCAATTAGTTCATGGTCGGTTGTATCACAAAGACACACTGCTATGCCAAATTTTGGTAAGATATCATTGAAGACTTTATTCGTGCCACCATAAGTATCCTTAACACTAACAACGCGTTGACCAGGAGAAAGTAAAGTAAAAAGCGTGTTGCTAATTGCAGCCATGCCGGTAGAAAAACTGGTTGTTGCTTCGGCTTGTTCCAGTATGCGTACTTTTTCTTCGAATTGCTCAACGGTCGGGTTGGTATTTCTTGAATAAATATGTCCTTTCTTCTTACCTAATGCCACATCATGCCAGTCATCCAGGTCATCATAGCTGTAGCTTACGCTATGAAACACAGGTACTTGTGTGGAATTGTCATATAGCTTTTTCCCTTCGCCTGCCCAGACTGATTGTGTTTCCATGTGTGATTGGCTTTTTGTCATACCGTTCTCCTTTGATTGTTGTCATCAATTAAACATAAGGTCTTACTTGATGGTTTTGCACGTAAATAGGATGTAAAGAAATGGCTTTGATATTTGCTCCCAAATCGATGTTAAGAACCAATATAAAGCATTACTTTGGTGGATTTCAAGAAAGTGACAAAGATTTTTTGAAAATAAATTACAAAGAAAAGCAGTCAAAAAAGTATTTGTTTTGCTTGTAAGATAGCTGGTTTGGTGGTTATGCTTAGTATTGAATTCATTAAGCGAGCCTATATTGGCTTGTTAAATTTTTAGGAGATTGAATTATGCAGGAGAGGAATATAATGCTTACACATTTTTTACAAGCACATAAAAAGATCAAGCCTTATATATGCCAAACACCTTTAATCCCATCAATGCCACTTACGGAGTTTACCGCTCAATCAATCTATTTAAAGTGTGAAATGATGCAGCCAACCGGTGCTTTTAAGTTAAGAGGTGCGGCGAATAAATTATTAAGCCTGACAGCTGAGCAAAAGCAAAAAGGTGTTGTTGCTGTATCAACAGGCAATCATGGATGTGCAGTTGCTTATATGGCACAAACTTTGGGTATTAAAGCGCATATTTATGTTTCTAATAATGTTCCACAAAATAAGTTAGATAATATTCGCCGTTATGGTGGAAAAGTTGTTATTGTCGGTAATAGCCAGGATGAGGCTGAAGTATCTGCGCAGGAGGCAATATCCTCAAAAGGCCTTACCATGATTCATCCCTTTGATGATGATCAGGTGATTAAAGGTCAAGGAACAATTGCATTAGAGCTGTTTTCACAGCTTGATAATATCAACAGCATTGTGGTTCCTTTGTCAGGTGGCGGGCTTATAGGGGGTATTGCTGCTTGTGCAAAAATGATAAAGCCTGATATTAAGATTATTGGTGTATCGATGAAAGAAGGTGCCGCCATGTATCAAAGCCTTAAACAAGGCATGCCCGTTGCAGTAACAGAGATACAATCGCTTGCTGATAGCCTGCAAGGCGGTATCGGCCTTGAAAATCGTTATACTTTTGCATTAGCAAAACAGTTTGTTGATGAGGTTGTGCTTGTTGATGAGTTGCAGATATTAAAGGCAATGCGGTATATGCTATTGAATCACAGATTCTTATTAGAAGGTGCAGCAGTCGTTGGTATTGCTGCAATACAAAACAATCTTTTACGCCTGCCTGCTGGCAATTGTGCAGTTATTTTATCAGGCAATAATGTGCAAGTTGATATACTTGATAAAATCATGGCAGATCGTTTGCAACAAACGGATAAAGCATTGGAAAAAGGGCAGGTTGTGCTTAGCTAACAAAATAGGAGTGAAGGATGGACATATATCAAGAAGCAGTTATTCGGCAACAAATTGGGCTGACAGAAGAGGCGTTATTGGTTATTGAGGATGCTTTTGTCAAATTAGCACAAAACCAGGTTGTCATGCCACCTGTGATGCATATTGATATTAGTGATTACCAAGGTGAGGTTGATGTTAAATCTGCTTATATTAAGGGGCTGGATAAGTTTGTCATCAAACAGTCTTCAGGTTTTTTTAATAACCCTAAAAAAGGGCTTCCTTCTTCAGGCGGGCTTATGATTGTGATTGATGCCACAACGGGATTTCCTTGTGCGTTACTGCTAGATAATGGTTATTTGACAGATATACGCACCGCCTTAGCCGGTGCAATTTCAGCGAAATACCTGGCGCCTAAAAAGATTAACAAAGTCGGCGTGATTGGTGCGGGTAATCAGGCAAAATTACAACTTGAAGCGTTAAAGCTTGTGCGTGATTATAATGAGGTAATCGTGCATGCGCGTGATTTACAAAAGGCAGAAGCATTTGCCAAAACAGTATCAAAGCAATTAGATTGTAAGATCTCTGTTGCACGTTTGGTCAGTCAGGTTGTAACAAATGTGGATACTTTAATTACCACAACACCATCAAGTATCCCATTTGTGATGATTGATGATTTACATCCTGGTTTACATATTACCGCAATGGGTTCAGATGCGCCTTATAAAAATGAAGTTGATGCATTAGCGTTTGATCGGTTTGATCAGATTGTCTGTGATGATATCAACCAATGCTTGAAGCTTGGCGAATGCCATTTTGCTGATAAAAATGGATTCTATCAGAAAAATGAACATAAAGTGACTACACTTGGTAAAATAATCAATACGCCTAAGCTTGCAAGGCAAGGTGATGAAGTCATCACTTTATGTGATCTAACCGGTGTTGGTGCGCAGGATACCGCCATTGCAAACTACGCACTTAAGCGATTGCAGAAGACTTCAAAGGTTGAAGCAAGCGAGCTTGGGTTCAGTCATCTCCTGTAATGCAAATTTCACACCTTCACGGCCAAGGCCGCTTTTTTTACGACCGCCAAAAGGCATTAAATCAACTCGGTAGTCGGTTGAATCATTGATAATAACCGAACCACAATCAAGTTTAGCAATTGCATGAAAAGCTTTTTGTATATCTTTGGTAAAAATAGCGGCATGCAGAGCATATTCGGTCCCATTCGCTGCATTAATGGCCTCATCTAAGGTATCAAATGGCGCTAAGTAAGCAACAGGCCCAAAGACCTCTTCTTGTGTGAGACGTGCATCTTGTGGGACATTCTCTAACAACGTTGGTTCAAATAAAGTGCCACGATGTGTTCCACCTGTTAAACAGCTGGATCCTTTATCGATAGCATCGCTGACCAAGGACATCACACGATTAGCTTCGTTCTCTGTAATCATTGGACCAAAGGTTACATCTGGATCTTGTTGATTACCAACCTTGATTTTTTGTGTCTGTTCAATCAATTGCTTTTTAACATGGTCATATATCGCTTTTTCAATATAGATGCGTTGCACACCAATACAGTTTTGTCCGGCGGCATAAAATGCGCCTGAAACAATAGCCTCAACAGCGCTGTTGATATCACAATCCTGACAGACAATAACAGGGGAGTTAGAGCCAAGCTCCATACTTAGTTTTTTTAATCCTGCCATGCGCGTGATTTTCTCACCTGTGTCAACACCACCAGTAAAAGAGATCATACGTACACGGTTATCTTCAACCAGTGTTTCACCCACATCAGAAGCACTACCTGTAATTACGGATAATATGCCTTTAGGCAAGCCTGCCTCATCAAACAGGCTTGCCAAGGTTAAGGCAGATAGCGGTGTTTGTGAAGAGGGCTTCACAATAACAGCATTGCCACCTGCAATTGCAGGGCCTACCTTGTGGCAGACAAGATTTAGCGGGTCGTTATAAGGTGTGATCGCACCGATGATGCCAACAGGTTCCATTGTATAGTACCCAAAACGGTTCTCAGAGCCTGGGAAACTGTCAAATGGTATCGTTTGTCCTTGAAGGCGCGTTGCCTCTTCTGCAGATAATGCAATCGTATTGGCTGCACGTTTAACTTCTTTTTGCGCTTCTTTAAACGTTTTTGAGCCTTCAGTTGAAATAATTTTTGCAATGGGTTCCAAACGTGCTAATAAAAGTTCAGATACTTTTTTCAAGACACGGGCACGCTGATAACTTGACATGGCTTTGTTTGCCTTTACGCCGTGCTCAGCTAAATTAATCGCATTTAGCATATCTGTTTTAGTGGCTTTTTGTACGTAACCAATTATGCTTTGATCATATGGGTTTAAAACCGGTGTGGTATTAATAGCATAAACCCATTCCCCTCCTAGATACATAGGGTGGTTGTGTGGATCAATGGCTAAGGCTTTTTCCGTTTGCTGAGACTTTGTCTGCATCTGTTTGCTCCTTTGTGTGAAGTTGTTGCAATTCATTTAAGGCCAGTAAGTCACTTAATAAAGCAAACCCTGTTTCTTTTTTACCAGCGCCAGGCCCGCTTATGGTTACTTTACCTAATAAGTCTGTATCAAGCATCAGCGCATTCGTTGCCCCTGAAATGCTGGCTAATGGGTCATCTTTCTCCAAACAGACGGTTTTCACCTCGCCCTTAATACCTTCATCACTTTGAGAAAGCTGGCCAATAAGTTTCCATACTTTTCCTTGCTCTTTGGCCTTTATAATGTCTTGGCCTGTCAGTTTGGTGATGCCTTGACACGGAATCTGATCAACTTCAAGGTTTGTGTTAAAAATAACATTGGCTAGTATTGCAACCTTCGCTAAGACATCAAAGCCTTCAACATCGGCAGTAGGGTCGGCTTCAGCATAGCCAAGACTTTGTGCTTTTTGTAAAGCATTTTCATAACTTGTGCCATTGGTCATTTCACTGAGCATATAGTTTGTTGTGCCATTAAAAATACCTGAGATGGATTTAATCTCAGTACCCTTTAATTGTGCTTGAATTGTTTTAATGACAGGAGTGCCTGAGATGACAGTGCCTTCAATGCCCCAAAAACAGCCATGCTTAATCGCTAACTGTGATAGTTCAGGCCAAGCAACAACGATTGGTCCTTTGTTCGTGGTAACAACGTGTTTGCCATGTAAAAAGGCAGTGCGGTGATGATCAAAAGCAGCGCCTCCGGTTTTAATATCAGTATAAGTGGCTTCACAAATAACATTGGCATTTGTTTCAGTGATGGTTTGTATTGCATTAAATCCAACAATGCTGTGTTGATCAGCAAGTGTATCTAAGGTGTGATTTGATTGGATTGCATGTAGCACTCTATCAATATTGAGTCCTTCAGGATGATAGATGCTTCCCAGTTTGAAATCACTGATAGCCACTAACTTAAAATGGTAACCGTGATGTCGAGAAAGTGTCTGTTTCTTTTGTTGCAAAATTTCTAATAAGCCTTGTCCAACGGTGCCACAGCCTATCAGTGCAATACGTTGCTCGTTCATAGATATCTCCTTTTTTTTGAACTTAAGCGAGCGCTTAAGGGAAGCGCACAAAA
>NZ_QLIT01000204.1 GCF_003574485.1 Facilibium subflavum | reverse complement strand
AACCTTGCAAGCGCTTTTTTGAAAGTTTTTGAAAAAAGATGCAAACGATTGAAATATGATCTAATCAAGGTTGAATAGTTTGCATACTCATATTGCAAACTATCCGGCTAAATTATAAGTGTTCAAACCCTTTTTTAAAATTGAAATTATGCTCTGCTTCAATATGTCTGACCGTACCTGAAAGTGAGCGCATTACAATACTGTGTGTTTTCGCAAACTTACCTTTACGCTTAACCCCTTTTAACATATGCCCATCGGTAACACCCGTTGCAGCAAAAAGCACATTCCCGCCGGCTAAATCATGCAAATGATAGACTTTATTTAAATCGGTAATACCCCATTTTTTCGCACGGGCACGCTCATCATCGTTTCTAAATACAAGCCGGCCTTGCATCTGACCACCCAGACAACGAAGTGCTGCTGCAGCCAGCACACCCTCTGGTGCGCCACCTGTACCCATATACATATCAATACCGGCTTGCTCTTGTGCTGTTGCAATCACTGCAGAGACATCACCATCACCAATAAGCGCAATTCTCGCGCCTGTTTGCCGTACCTTTTGAATTAGCTCCTGGTGACGCGGCCGATCTAAAATACACACTACCAAAGCTTCAACTGGAATGCCTTTAAAATCAGCTAAGCGCTTAAGGTTTTGTTCAGGCTCATCATCAATATTAATAATATCATCAGGCAAGCCAACACCACCAACGGCAATCTTTTGCATGTAAACATCAGGCGCATTTAAAAACCCACCATGCTCAGCCATGGCAATAACAGCCAAGGCATTTGGGCCACCTTTTGCCGTAATTGTTGTGCCTTCTAGTGGATCTAAAGCAATATCAACCTTTGGACCACCTTGGCCGACCTTCTCACCAATATAAAGCATTGGGGCTTCATCACGCTCGCCTTCGCCAATGACAACCGTGCCATCAATACTTAAACCATTTAACGCACGGCGCATTGCATCAACAGCCACCTGATCAGCTGCCTTTTCATCGCCACGCCCCATTAATAACCATGCAGATAATGCAGCGGCTTCAGTTACCCGGACACTTTCTAATGCTAAATTACGATCCATTTATGGCCTCTTTTTTGGTTTTAATTCGCGCTTATTGTAACAATTGCGGCAAAGAAAAGGTATGGCTTTATCATAATTAATCGGGTTTCATAAAACCAAAAATATCAACCAGATCTTTATTCTCAAACAAAAAATCCTGTTAAATAGAACTCGGTGAATCTATACTCAAAAGATAACACAACCCGATACCGAATCCCAATGCAAATGCAAATGCATAAAACACTAAACACAAAAAATGGATTTACACTTATTGAGCTCTTAATCGCCGTCACTGTAATTGCAATCTTAACCGCGATTGCTATCCCTTTTTATAATAATTACATGTTAAAAACACATCGATCAGATGCGGTAACTTCACTTAATACGCTTGCTTTAAATGAAGAGGAATACATGCTTGACCAGGGCGTTTACACAGGAACACTTGCTGATATATGGAGCTCAACAACAAGCTCTGAAGGATACTATAACTTAACCTTACAGTTACTTGATGAAAATGGTAACATAACAGCAGTACCTGCAGATGCCACAGGCTTTGAAATTCAGGCAGACCCAACGGGTTCTCAAGCCAGTGATACGGATTGTGACCCAATGATACTCACGGTTAATAATGGACAAATCAGCAGGAGCCCTTCTGATTGCTGGTAAATCAATGCTCTCTGGTAGATAAGAATTCTATATCCGGGTTTCTTTCTTCAGCCAGTTGGAGATTGACACGCGTTGGCGCAAGGTATGTCAAATGCTCACCACCATCTAAAGCAAGGTTTTCGCTATATTTTTTCGTAAATTGCTCAAGTATTTTTTTATCCTGTGCTTGAATCCACCGTGAAGCAATAACGTTAACACCCTCATAATCACACTTCACATTATACTCTGAAGCCAGGCGTTGTGCGACAACATCAAACTGCAATACACCAATAGCACCCAAAATCAAATCATTGCTATTTAAGGGGCGAAAGACCTGAGTTGCACCTTCTTCTGATAACTGAATCAAACCTTTAAGCAAGGCTTTCATTTTCATTGGATCTTTAAGTCTTACTCGACGGAATAATTCTGGAGCAAAGTTAGGAATCCCAGTATATTTTAATTTCTCACCTTGTGTAAAAGTATCACCAATTTGTATCGTACCATGATTGTGTAAACCAATAATATCACCTGGATAAGCTTCATCTAAATGCTCACGCTCACCTGCTTTAAAGGTCAAAGCATTAGAGATTTGAATCTGCTTCCCTAACCGTACCTGATAAAGCTTCATCCCTTTTTTATATTGACCAGAGCATACGCGAAAAAATGCCATACGATCACGATGCTGCGGATCCATATTTGCCTGAATCTTAAAAACAAATCCAGTTAAGCCTTCTTCTTCTGGCTTGACTATACGAACATCTGTATCACGCGCAACAGGCGATGGTGCATATGTGGTAAACGCATCAAGCATCTCCTTGACACCAAAATTACTAAGCGCTGTACCAAAAAAAACAGGCGTTAACAAACCCGCACGATATGCTTCCACATCAAACTCGTGACTTGCACCCTTAACCAGTTCAATTTCTTCTCGAAGTAACTCTGCCAGATAACCAATCTTTTCATCTAGTGCAGGATTATCTAATCCCTCAATAACGCTGTAGTCATAGATATGATGGCCATGCCCGGTTTCAAATAAAATCGTTTTATCTTCATACAAATGATAAACGCCTTTGAATTCTTTGCCAGATGCAATCGGCCAGGTCATTGGTGCACATTGTATATTTAACACCTCTTCAACTTCATCTAAAAGCGCCATTGGATCTTTTGTATCCCGGTCAAACTTATTGATAAAGGTCAAAATAGGCGTTGTGCGAAGGCGACAAACCTCCATCAACTTAATAGTGCGTTCTTCAACACCCTTAACACCATCAATCACCATTAATGCGGAATCAACCGCCGTTAGTGTGCGATAGGTATCTTCAGAAAAATCCTCATGGCCTGGCGTGTCAAGCAAGTTAACAACACAGTCATTATATGGAAACTGCATGACAGATGTGGTGACCGAAATACCACGTTCTTTTTCCATTTCCATCCAGTCTGATGTTGCGTGACGACCTGATTTTTTGCCTTTTACCGTACCTGCCAATTGAATAAGGTTGCCAAATAATAACATCTTTTCTGTTACCGTTGTTTTCCCAGCATCCGGATGGGAAATAATGGCAAAAGTACGACGCTTTTTAAGCGCTGTTAATCGATCTGACATTCAAACTATTCCTCAAGCCCACCACTTATGTCAGACTTGACATCTTTTTTTTCATCACTTTGTGCATCAACGTCATCTGAGGCAGTTGACACATCCTGGCCTTCTTGTTGTTCCATCTGTCTTTTTTGCTGATAATATGCCTTAATATCTATTCCTTGTGCACGCAATTGTGCCTTCTCGGCAATCTCATCTAATCTTTTTTGCGCATATTCTAAATGCTCTGGGGAAAAATCTTCAACAGGTTTTCCATATAAGTCAAATCGCTGCTTATAATCTAAAACCGAGCGTTGATAGCGGGTATCCCCGACATAGCGCTTGATAACATTACGCAGTACATACTGATCAACCGGTGCAAAATGCTCATTTTGATAAACAGTTTCTATATCATCACTGATGCCGATCTTTAAAGGGCGCTTATCTCTTGGGTTAAAACACTTTGGAAAGCGCTGACACAACCATTTAAACAAACGCTGCTCTTCTTTGGCACGCTGCTTAGCAACATCAATTTCAATCACAATTTGCTCACTTTGATCGCCTGGCGCCTCAACAGTCAGTTCAGCAGGTTGTTTTTGGCCAAATTGCGGCATACAAAATGGTGATCTTGACTGATTAACACGTGCCTGCCGGGTTTGCTGACGAGCCTGCATATTTTTGCTGCTTTGCGCGCGGCCACCTTTGGATGCTGCCTTTGATCCTGATGCTGCTCGATCCTGAACAGAATGCACCGCACCACCTCGTTTTTTAGCATCCTCATGCGCTTTGCGCATACGGTCTGTTTTATCTTTAATGCTTTTGCCGCCCACTAATGATTTTAGCAACGAAAAATCATGCAATTTATCTCTACCGTCAGACATACGATATTCCTATTTTTTTACCTTTTATAACACTATCAGAATACTGATTAAGCCGCGACTTTTCAGCATTGTTCTGGTTTCGATACGCAGTTGTATCGATAACAAGCTCGACATTATAGACTTTATAACAACAAAAATCAGCACTTATTCTTAAATTGATCCAAGAAAAACATAATATTTTGCCAATGCAGGTAAAAAAAATATTGACAATGTCATCAATCTTGCAGATAATTTCGACCTGTTGTGGCTACGTAGCTCAGTTGGTTAGAGCACAGCATTCATAATGCTGGGGTCACTGGTTCAAGTCCAGTCGTAGCTACCATTTCATATTTGATTTCCAACTTTTCATATTCACTGAATTACTTTTGTAATTACTTCTACACAGTGGAAGCAATTTATTTTACTTTGCTATTACACTGGTTACAATAAGTCACATACTGGTTTTTATATTACTGGAAATATAAAAGGACAACGAGATGGAAATAAAGTTCAAGCATATTGCCATTATTGGTACGCATTCAAACCCTTGTGTTGCTGATACGGTTTTATACTTAAATCAATATTTACAAAAATATGCAACCATCTATCTTGAAAAAGATACAGCAGCTGAACAGTCAAACAATACGCTTGAATCCTATTCACTGGATTTTATTGCCAAAAACTGTGACCTTGCTATTGTTGTTGGAGGTGATGGTAATTTTCTTAATGCCGGACGCAGTTTATCTTTGATTCGTGATATTCCAATTGTTGGTATCAATCGTGGTAAACTTGGTTTTTTAACCGATATTACACCTGAACAGATAAAACAAAGGCTTCTTCCAATATTAAAAGGGCGATATACAAAAGAAACACGTTTTATGTTGCAGGCGAATATTCAAAGCCAAAAACAAAAATATGACACTACCGTTGCCTTAAATGATATTGTTATTGCCGCAGGACAGCACAGCCGACTTTTCCAAATGCATATCAGCATTGATGGCCGCTATGCATTTGATCAAC
This sequence comes from Facilibium subflavum, assembly GCF_003574485.1. GTDB lineage: Bacteria > Pseudomonadota > Gammaproteobacteria > Francisellales > Francisellaceae > Facilibium > Facilibium subflavum. The sequence continues at coordinate 2,713 of NZ_QLIT01000204.1, read as the reverse complement.
GCGCAGATGGTATTATTATCGCCACACCAACCGGATCGACAGCGCATGCATTATCAGCCGGCGGCCCTATTATGCACCCTTCACTTGATGCAATTGTATTGGTACCCATGTACTCCCACTCACTTAATAGCCGCCCAATTGTTATAAACGCGCAAAGCACCGTAGAAATTGTAATTGGTGAATATAATGCCCCGCAACCATCTTTAAGCTTTGACGGACATACAAAAGCGACCTTGCAACCAAATGATTGTGTTGCCTTAGCCAAGTGCACCCAGTCGGTGACAATTCTACACCCAAAAGACTATGACTACTTTCATTCATTAAGAACAAAGCTTCACTGGGGGAAGATGTTATTCCCGTAAAAACAATGCCTCCAATATTATTTTTTAAGTAGATCTTTTAGCGCACTTTCAATTGTGGGAAATTGAAAGCAAAATCCCGCCTTTTGCAATATTCCTGGGGCAATATTATGTGAGGATAATAATAGCTCTTTGCCCATCTGACCAAACAAAATTTGTACCATTGTTGCAGGCAGACGCAAAAAACGTCTTTTACCTAACTGTCTACTCAAGGCTTCGATCATCTGTTTTTGTGTGCAAACCTCTGGTGCGGTAATATTAATCTTAGATGCTTTTAAATTATTCTGCATAATGTAAACAATTGCGTTTGCCAGATCATCGATATGTACCCATGTGACAAGTTGTTCTCCTTTACCAATAACAGCACCTAAACCAAGTTTTGCTGTTGGTAAAATCCTTGATAGCATCCCACCATTTTTCCCTAAAACAACCCCAAAGCGCACCACGGTTTTCCGTTGAATATTCGCCTGATCAACAACAGACTCCCATGCAGCTGTAATGGTCTGACAAAATGCTTTGTTTTCTTGGTTAATGGCAATATGCTCAGCTTCTGTTTGTCGTTGCTTTGAAAAAGGATAAAAACCAACAGCACCAGCATTAATAAGCCAAACAGGTGTTTTCCCAATAAATTCAACCAGCCGTTTGGTTGGGAGAACACGCGAGCTGATTATCTTCTGCTTTATTTTTGGCGACCAGCGTTTGCGCGCAATATCATAACCACAAAGATTAATAATCACATCAAAATCATTAGGGTCAATGTGATTTAATACATTCCATTGCAGTATTCTTTCATAATGTTGTACATTTTTAGGTTTTAATTGGCGCGTAAGCAAACTTACCGTAAACCCTTGTGTCTTAAGGACTTTAGACAAATGTGATCCAACAAACCCTGTACCTCCTGCAATCAATACTCTCATGGCAAGCTCCTTTTTTGCCTATGGCTTATATACCATCATATATTCTCCACTATTTTTTCCAATAAAACCACTTGGAATATACTGTGATTCTCCTTGAATGTATTTTAGCAACAACTCCTTCAAATTACCTGATGGGAAAGGAGTTGATTTATCTCTTTGTATTGCTTTGTAGAATTCATCCATTTTTACAGCAACCCCATGATGTCTAGACAGTAATTCTTTCACTTTCGTTGGTATTTGTGTGCCAAGCTCATCGTTGGTAAATTTTGCCAAATTAGCACTCCAATCGTCTTTTCCTAAGTAACTGGTCAATACAGTGTGCATTAAATTAGATGAGCCACTTGCGTAATCATAATCAGCATTATCTTTTGCAAAGTGATTTTCAATATTAGATAATGTAAATTTATCAGATAAAGCTAGACCAAAATCACTATAATATAACTGTTTCCCATCAGTTAAAATGTTTTCAAAATGTGCATCCATGTGTAGAAAGTTCTGGAAGCCCATAAAATAATTAGTTGTTTGCATTTGGCTTTCAACTAATCTCACAGCATTAATAGCAGTACTTTCATTGATGGATAATTGTCTGTTTAACCACCCATAAAGGTGATTGGGAATAAACTCTAAAAATAAATAAGTATGATGCGTTGCCAATGCTATTGCTTTTAATCGACTATTTATTGATGCATTATTCTCCCAATAAGTAGCGTCTTTATCTAAAGCAATTTGTTCTTCATCTGAAATGATTTTGCTGCCAGTGTCTTGCAGTATTCGCCAATGGTACATAATTGGAAAATTAGGGCATTGGCCAGTTATCACCCAATTGGTTGTCATGACATGCGCAGCTAATTCCCGCCAGGCTCCAAAGCCAGTTGAGCCAATACCGTATTGATAACACATTGGTAGATTAAAAATATTGGCAGTAGACATATAATTTTCTGGCTGTAATTCTAAGTCTGTGATCGGTACTTTCTTTACAAAAATAGGTGTGTTATCTACTTCTATATGTAATGAAGTACCACCTATACCTTTGTGCATTTCTTTGCCATCAGCAAGCATTTGTTCTAGCTGTTTGTTGCTCATGCAGGCTAATGCACTAGATATTCTGCTGTATGTTTGCTGTCCTTTAGTTAACTGGTTCATATTTGTGCTATGTCGATATTATGCTTATAAAATGCTATTAAATGGTGTCGAGTAGACATCTCTGTTTCTCCTATTTATAATTTAAATTTTAAACATAATGTGAGAAAGCATGATGCCCCTCACAGAACCGTACTTGTAGATTTCCCACATACGGCTCTTCAACTTAACTCACTGAACCTGTTAAAGTATAAAAATCATGTGTGATTCGTGGCTGCGGTAGTGGGTAACGTTCAATATATTTGTTGAACTTCTCCCAACTCTTTTTACGCTTCTGGTTTCTTCGCTTTAACTACC
>NZ_QLIT01000203.1 GCF_003574485.1 Facilibium subflavum | reverse complement strand
TTAGATGCGTTTACCCTGCCGCTTCTCTTTACGTTGTTTTTTAGGAAAAAATTTCGTTATACTATCTGCAAATCATTTTGCTGGAAAAATAATGCTATCGATCATTGTTGCCTATGATCAACATCATGGAATTGGTCTTAAAAATACGCTTCCTTGGAAATTATCAGATGACTTGAAAAATTTTAAAAAAATCACAGAGAATAATTATATTGTCATGGGACGAAAAACCTTTGACTCTATCGGCCGTCCCCTGCCCAAGCGAAAAAATATTATTCTCACCAAAAAGCAAGACTATCATCAAGACAAATGTATTATTTTACATTCAATTGAACAGGTTTTAACACTGGCAAAAGAAAAACCACATTACGAAATATTTATCATCGGTGGCGCGGAAATCTATCAGCAGTTTCTGCCCTTTGTTGATCGACTGTATATCACAAAAGTGAATGCCGTTCAGCCTGCTGATACCTTTTTCCCTAAATGGGATAAAACACAATTCAAACGCATTGGTAACCGTCACTATAAAAAAGATGAGAATAACCAGTTTGATTTTGATTTTGAAGTATGGGAGAAGAAGGCTGATTTACTTCAAGCTGATGACACATGATACCCTATCGTAACAACCTATCGATAAAACCCATTAAATTCAATAGTTTTCTTTAGCCTGTTTTTTCGTTAATATAAGCCCTTATATATATGAATTAGTTTAACAACCCTCGTGGAAAGATACCGATGCAAAAAAACTATGATTTTTCTGCCTTAGAGAAAAATATTCAACGATTCTGGCAAGACAATAATACTTTCAAAGCACAAAAAGATGGTAACAAGGAAAAATTTTACTGCCTGTCAATGCTTCCATATCCAAGTGGTGCGCTGCATATGGGGCATGTGCGTAATTACACCCTTGGTGATGTTATAAGCCGTTATCAAAAAATGCTTGGCAAAAATGTGTTACAACCCATGGGATGGGATGCCTTTGGCCTTCCTGCAGAAAATGCAGCAATTAAACATAAAAAAGCACCTGCTGATTGGACCTATCACAATATTGAACACATGAAAGAACAACTAAAGCGTCTGGGCTTTGGTTATGACTGGGATCGAGAGCTTGCCACCTGCAAACCAGATTACTACCGTTGGGAGCAATGGTTTTTTATTGAACTTTATAAAAAAGGGCTTGTTTATCGCAAAAATTCTGTTGTCAACTGGGATCCAGTTGACCAAACAGTCTTAGCAAATGAGCAGGTTATTGATGGTCGCGGCTGGCGTTCAGGTGCGCTTGTGGAGAAAAAAGAAATCCCTCAATGGTTTATTAAGATCACTGACTATGCTGATGAGCTTTTAGCGGATCTTGAAAAACTTTCAGGATGGCCTGAAGCAGTGAAAACCATGCAGCATAACTGGATTGGCAAATCAAAAGGTATACAGATTCGTTTTGATGTTGATGATGGCGATCATGATTATTTAGAGGTTTTCACAACAAGACCTGATACGCTCATGGGTTCCACGTATTTAGCTATTGCACCAGAGCACCCATTAACATTAAAGCAAGCTAAATCAAATACAAAATTAGCTGAGTTTATCAAAGAATGTCAACACAGCTCCACCATGGAAGCTGATCTTGCCACCCAGGAGAAAAAAGGTGTTGATATTGGTTTATCGGCAATCCACCCGCTAACCGGCGAGTCCATGCCGATATGGGCGGCAAACTTTGTTTTAACCGGTTATGGCACAGGTGCTGTTATGTCTGTTCCAGGTCATGACCAACGCGACTGGGAATTTGCACAAAAATATCACCTGCCAATCAAACAGGTAATTAAAGGAACGGATGAAAACCCTTGCCAACTTGATAAAGAAGCCTACACAGAAAAAGGTATTTTAATGAACTCTGGTGAATTTGATGGCTTAGACTTTGATCAAGCCTTCAATGCAATTACTAAGCAGTTAATCACAGAGAACAAAGGTGTAAAGCAGACAAACTTCCGTCTTCGTGACTGGGGTGTTTCACGTCAACGCTACTGGGGATGTCCAATCCCGATGATTCACTGTGAAAAATGCGGCATCGTACCAGAAGCCGAAGAAAATCTTCCAGTAAAATTGCCTGAAAATGTTTCACTTGACGGGACCATATCGCCTTTAAAAACGATTCCAGCATTTTATGAAACGACTTGTCCAACATGCCATCAAAAAGCAACGCGTGAAACCGACACCTTTGATACGTTTATGGAGTCTTCCTGGTATTATGCACGCTACACTTGTGTCAACGCTGACGCAATGCTTGATGAAGAAGCTAATTACTGGCTGCCAGTTGATCAATATGTTGGCGGCGTGGAACATGCGATTATGCATTTGCTTTATGCACGCTTTTTTCATAAGCTGATGCGTGATGCTGGTCTTATTAACAGCGATGAACCTTTTACAAACCTTCTAACACAAGGCATGGTATTAAAAGATGGTGCTAAAATGTCAAAATCAAAAGGCAACACCGTTGACCCGCAAGATTTAATTAATAAATATGGCGCTGATACCGTACGCTTATTTAGCATGTTTGCTGCCCCTCCTGAACAATCCCTTGAATGGTCAGACTCTGGTGTTGACGGCGCACACCGGTTTTTGAAAAAATTATGGAATTATGCTTTTGAAAATAAAGCAAGCTTTAGCGTTGATGCTAAGCCCAAGGCATTAGACAAAAATGATCAAAAAATCCGTTTTGAAATTCATGCCAATTTAAAACAGGCTTTATTTGACTTAGAGAAAACGCAATTAAATACGGTTGTATCTGCTTGTATGAAAATACTCAACGCTTTACAAAATGCCAAAAGCAATGCATTAAAAACCGAAGGATTCTCAATTTTATTGCGACTTCTATCCCCTTTTACACCACATATCACACAACATTTGTGGCAAAGCCTTGGTTTTGGTGATGATATTTTACATGCAGGCTTCCCACAGGTAGATAAGCGCGCACTTATCAGTGACGAGTTTACACTTGTCATCCAAGTCAATGGCAAACTTCGTGCTAAAATGGAAGTCTCCAGCGACTATGACGAAAACCAGATCCAACAAGCCGCCATTGCACATGAGAACGTTCACAAACTTGTTGATGGAAAAGCAATTCGTAAAGTCATCTATATCCCTAAAAAGCTACTTAACATCGTTGTGGGAGCCTAATATTATGTTTTTAAAAAAAACAGCATACACAAAGCATTATATACGACTCACACTTATCATGCTATTTGCAGGGCTTTTATATGGCTGCGGTTTCCACCTTCGTGGCTTTAATCAGGAATTACCAAAATTTATGCAAAAAATTTATATTGAATATGATGGTAATGACTTTAGCTTCCTTAACACACTGCATGCAACACTTAATGCCACTGGCGCGACATTAACAACGCAACAGAAACAAGCCAACATTATTCTTGAAATCCGTCAAGCAGCCTCCAGCCAGCGCCTGGTTGGGATTACCGGTGGTGCCTCATCAAATCAATATCTGATTTCGTACACGGTTGACTACCAGCTACTGACAAGCGACGGACAGGTGATATTAGCTAACCAGTCAAATACAGCCTCACAAAGCTTTAACACCAATGCCACACAACAGCTTAGCAATGATACACAAAAGCAAGAAATCATTGCCAATTTACAAACACAGGTAGCGAATAATATTATTTCACAGATGCAAAGCATCAGCGAGCAAGACTATCAAAATGCTTTAGCCAGTGATTCCGAGAATTAAAGCCTCTGACAGACCTGGTTAAAGACTAATGGCACTAAGTTA
>NZ_QLIT01000202.1 GCF_003574485.1 Facilibium subflavum | reverse complement strand
TATTTTGTGCGCTTCCCTAACCTTGTTATCAATGGCAGCGCACAAGCGCTACTAGATGCATCACAGCATAATATACCAGTTGCATTATTTGAGTTTTTACAACACTTTCCTTTGTCTTCAGTTACTTCAATTATTGGCGTTGTGCTTGTTGTTACCTTCTTTGTTACTTCATCAGACTCAGGCTCACTGGTGATTGATATTATTGCCAGTGGCGGTGCCAAAGAACCTGTTCTTTGGCATCGGGTTTTCTGGGCATTATTAGAAGGCTTTTTGGCAATCTCTCTTTTATATTCAGGTGGATTATCTGCCTTACAAACTGCAAGTATTGCCAGTGCTTTTCCACTGGTGATTATTTTGTTTTTCATCTGTATTGCACTGGTAAAAGCGCTTCGTGAAGATTACCTAAAGCTTTCAAGTATTCAAACACACACCACAAGTGTGCAATACACACAAGCTAGCACAAGCTGGCAAAAGCGCCTTGATAGTCTATTAGAGAAACCTGATAAAGCACAAGCTATTGCATTTTTAAAGCAAACAGTAAGACCCGCACTCCACGAAGTCAGCACAAAGCTTAAAGATGATGGCATTAACATTCATTGCCAACTTAACCCTGAGAGCATACGACTGGTGATTCCAAAGCTTGATATGCATGATTTTGTCTATAGCGTTCATTTACGCGCTTATCTTTTAGCTGATACTGAAGAAAAAAACATTGATGAAGCAGATGAGAAAAATCACTATTATCGCGCTGAAGTCTTTCTAGAGCATGGTAGCCAGCAATACGATATTATGGGCTACACACAAGAGCAGGTTATTGCTGATGTCATCACACAATATGAAAAGTACTTATATTATTTGCATATCTCTACGGCAGATAAAACACTTGCCTGATTCGCTATGCTGATCAATCAGCCATATTCAAACGCGTATTAAATTCGAAAAAGCTTATTAAGGCAATTTCTTCCAAAACATCTTCACAATCTTGATTATAATAGTCTTCAAGCTTTTTAAGCACGCTTGCATAATGCGCTTCTGAGTAAGCTAAGTTACGAATTTCAAGCTTTTCCATCAAATCAATATAGGTCTGTAATCGAATCAATGCTTCATCAGCACAGGCTGTAGCAAAAAAAACAGGGGCATCGTCATCATCGATATCACCTGCAATAATCGTCACAGCATAAAGACTTGTCTGTATTTTATTATTCATTTCATTTTGACTGTGATCTTCACCATCAGGCAAATACTCAGGGTTATCAGTATTTTGTGCCGGTTTTTGTACCACTTGAAAATCGACACTTAATACCCAATCTAAAAGCTCACCTAGCTGATCTGCCAAATCATCGATCATTCGCATTTTTTCAGCCAAAGGATAAGAAAGATCATAATAAGTTTGGATATTCTCGGTAATTTCATTCATCATCGAATATTTTCCTTAAAATCGTTTAACGGGGATATGGCAAGTTGGCGCTTGATTAAGCTTGCTGAAATACTGTTGATGATAGTTTTCTGCCACCCAAAATGTATAGCCTGCTGCATCAATTAGTTTTGTAACAACATCCAACCCTTTTTGTCTAAGTTGATCAATCAACTTTTGTGCAATACATTTTTGCGCTTCATCAAGATAAAAAATAGCGCTTAAATACTGGGTGCCAATATCAACCCCCTGTCCATCAGTCTGGGTTGGGTCATGGATCTCAAAAAATAACTTAGCCAGTTCCATATAGTCGATTTCTTTTGGGTTGAATACAACCTTAACAACCTCTAAATGCCCAGTCTTTCCTGTTTTTACTTCTTCATAACAAGGGGATTGAATATCACCACCCATATAACCCGCTTCTGTACTGATCACACCTGGTTTTTGCGAAAAATAATACTCCACGCCCCAAAAGCATCCACCAGCAAAATAGGCAATTTGCTTGTTTTCATCCATCATTCAACACCCCTTTTAGTCATCTGTTGTAATTGTTGGTAAGTCTCATTTAGGTGCTTCTCAAACACATCGAATTCATCACCAATAATATTAATATGCCCCATTTTACGTCCAGAGCGTAATGTTTTGCCATAACTTTTAGGCTTTACGTACTGATTGGGTTTTAAGTTTACCGGGACATCCTGACCAATCAAATTAATCATCATAATATATTGTGCTGTTGTCACAACAGGCTTAACGCTAAAGCCAGCCACCGCACGCATGTGATTACAAAACTGGCTACAATTAGCACCATCGATACTCCAATGCCCAGAATTATGTACTCTAGGTGCGATTTCATTTGCATAAAGCACATCATCCTTAACAAAGAACTCTATGGTTAACGTCCCCACGTAATCAAAATATTCTAATAGATCTTTAATAATGCGCTGTGCTTCATCTGGTAAGCCTTTGTTGTTCTGTAACACCCGACTTTGACGTAAAATACCCTTATGATGCTGATTGTGGCTTAAAGGATAATAGACAATATTCCCTTTTTGATCACGCGAGGCAATCTGTGAAATTTCATAATCAAAGTCAACAAAGCCCTCTGCGATCAAATCAATACCCGCAAATTGCGCCCATACTTCTTGCAGTTGCGCTTGTTTTTTTACAAGAAACTGCCCCTTGCCGTCATAGCCAAAACGACGCGTTTTAACTATAAATGGAAAGCCAAGTAATTCAGCTGCACTTTGAAGTTCAGCAAAATGCTTAATCGCCAGGTATCGATTGGTTTTAATACCTAAAGAAGTAAACAATTGTTTCTCGCTTAATCGATCTTGCGCTGTCATAAGTGCATCAATAGCTGGGTAAACAGGCACTTTTTGATTAATTTTCCTTAAAAGTGAAACGCATATATTTTCAATTTCATATGTGATCACATCAAAAGATTGGAGCAGCTGACAATATTTTTGTATTTCCGTATCATCACAAATGCCATCTTTATTGACCACAGGCAATGCAAATGTTTCAATCTCAACGGGTAAATCCTCTACGCTTTCAATGAGCATTTGTGCCAATTGGCCTTGACCTAAAATTGCAATTTTATGCTTTTTACCTGATTCTTTTCTCATAAATCAAACTCTTTTAGCATCGTTAGTAAATTAGACTCATCAATTATAAAAACCCCAAGTGCTTGTGCTTTTTGCAGTTTTGAGCCAGCCTTTTCGCCTGCAATAACCATATCTGTTTTTTTAGAGACGCTATTCACACATTTTGCACCAAGGCTTGAGAGTTTTTCTTTTAATTCATCACGTGTGTAATCCACAAAGCTGCCTGTGATTACAACGGTTTTTTGATAAAAAGGATTATCAACATTTATCTCATGCACCTTAGGCTTTTCAGGATTAATAATGTTAACACCGCTTGCTAGAAGCTTATCAATCATCTGCCTATTTTCATGATTTTGCCAGAAATGGATAATATTATATGCCATAACCTCACCGATATCATGAATATCAATCAGTGCGTTATAATCTGCTTTTTGAATGGCTGACAGCGAGCCAAAATTCTCTGCTAATGACTTGGCAGAAACCTCACCAATATCACGAATGCCAATGGCAAATATAAACCGTGCCAGAGAAACGTTTTTACTTTGCTCGATTGCCTGCAATAAGTTTATGGATGACTTTCTACCCATTCTTTCTAGCTGCATTAATACAGGCAAGCTTAAGTGATATAAATCATGGGGAAGTTTTACAATATCTCGTTCAACCAATTGCTCAACAATTTTATCACCCAAACCATCAATATCCATGGCTTTTCGTGAAGCAAAATGTTTGATCCGTTCCTTGGTTTGCCCTTTACAGAACCAATCTCCAGTACAACGCGCAACTGCTTGATCCTTTAACACCTCTATAACTGAATGACATACAGGACAGTGCTTTGGCATTTCAATTTTTTGTGCTACTGTACGATACTGTACTAATGGTCTTACCACCTCTGGAATCACATCACCAGCACGTCGAACGATCACACGGTCGTGGATATAAATATCTTTTCGTTTAATCTCATCCATGTTGTGCAGTGTTGCATTAGAGACCATAACACCACCAACGGCAACTGGCTTTAAGCGCGCTACAGGCGTAATTGCACCGGTTCTGCCAATTTGAAAATCAACATTGACAATTTCAGATTCAACCTCTTCTGCAGGGAACTTATGCGCCAAAGCCCAGCGTGGTGCTCTTGCGATAAAGCCGACTTCATCTTGTAAGGCAATCTCATTGAGTTTGTAGACCAGCCCATCGATATCATAAGATAAATCTGCACGTAAGTGTGCCATTTTTTGATAGTAACCTAACAAACCATCAACACCTTTCACAGTTTCAATCTCATCAGCTATCTGAAAGCCCCAGGCCTTGATCTGCTGCATTAATTCAAACTGTGTTCTTGGTAATATAAAACCTTGATTGGCACCAATCCCATAACCATACATTCTTAACGGTCGTTTTGCCGCAATACGTGAATCTAATTGCCGAATACTTCCAGCCGCAGCATTTCTTGGATTGGCAAATACTTTTTCCTGCCGCTTTTCAGCCCTTTTATTTAACATAAGAAAATCCTGCTTATTGATAATAACTTCACCGCGAATTTCAATATATTCAGGATAATCCCCTTGTAATACCAATGGAACGTTACGAATCGTTCTGACATTTGCAGTGACCTCTTCACCTTGGGCACCATCACCTCGTGTCACAGCATAACTTAACTTTCCTCTTTCATAATGAATACTGATGGCTAAACCATCAAGTTTTGGCTCACATTCAAACAAAAGGTTTTCTTGGCCTGTAAGCTCATATAAACGTTTATAAAAAGCCTTGACTTCCTCTTCGGTAAAACCATTAGATAATGACAACATCGGCACTTTATGATTAATAACATTAAATTTTGACAACACATCTCCACCAACACGTGTTGTCGGTGAATTTGATGTATCTAAATCATGGTGTGTTTTTTCCAGCTCCACAAGCTGTTGATAAAGCGCATCATATTGTGCATCTGAAACAAGTGGGTTATCCAATGTATAATAATAATAATTATAACGATCGATCTTTTGACATAACTTTTGATGGTGTTGATAGATTTCTGGAGATGATGAAGACTGTTTGATGATATCCTGCGCCAACTTCTTCACGGTTGCAGATCACTTTTATATTTAATTAAATAATGCCATTATCATACTAGGCCTTCATAAGCGGGTAAAGCTTAATGTTGTTTTTCTAATAGTGCCAGGGTCTGTTTTTTTGCTGCAGCAAAATCCGTTTTTCCAGAACCAAGCTTTGGAATCTCATCAACCTTAAAGTAGTGTTGTGGCTTTAAGAGGTTATTGATATTAGATGATTTCACTTTTGTTTTTAGCTCATCTGCATCCATGTCCATTGTATAAAGCAGGCTGATCTGCTCGCCTTTTTTACTATCAGGTGTTGCAACTGCTAATACTTCAGTCTCTTCATCGTCCACACCTAATAAGCTGATGATTTCACTTTCAACCACCGACAAACTCACCATTTCACCAGCAAGTTTAGCAAAACGAGAATACCGATCTAAAATCGTTAAATAACCATCTTCATCCAAAGAACCTTTATCACCAGTTTGATACCAACGAATACGATCTCGTTTAAAAATCACTTCATTCGTTTTCTCTGGATCATGCAGATAACCTTTCATAACGTTCACACCGCCAAAGGTGATCATGCCGGCTTCCCCTATTGGCAACTCTTTTTTTGACTCAGGGTCAATAATCATAAAACGCCCACCTGGGACCGCGCTGCCAACAGTACCGATCTTATTATGAATTTTATCTTTTGTATCAGGCTGGTTAACCGAGGCCACCGGCGAAAGTTCAGTCGTCCCATACCCTTCATAAATAACCTTATTAAACTTTTTCTCAAACATTGTTCGAACTTCAGGCAATAATTTTTCAGCACCTGCAACAACAAAATTTAAAGAAGCAAATTGTTCAGATTGTAACTGACGTGAGCGAGAATACATCCGAAAGAAGGTAGATGTCCCACATAAAATCGTTGGTTTATATTTTTCAGCTAAAATACCTAGCATTGCTGCATCTGTTGGATCAGGATGGCAAACCATGAAAACCCCTTCTAAAAGTGGCAGTAATGTTGTTGCTGTCATACCAAAGGCATGGAAAATAGGTAAGATGCTTAAAATAGAATCATTTGATTTTGCCCCTAATATAATCATCGATTGTTTAATATTACCTAAGATATTCTTGTGACTTAACATCACCCCTTTAGGTTTGCCTTCACTGCCACTACTAAACAAAATAGCGGCTGTATGATCGGTAGAAACGCTTTTAACATAGCGCCTAATCAACCCATCAGCACTTGATAGTTTCACCTTTAATAAATATTTGAATAGTGTTAGTTTGCTTAATTGCTGGCGGGCATCCTCCAGTAAAATGATATTGCTTTGACTAAAGACCTCTTCCAAATGGAAACCTTTTTTCTTTAATTGCTCGATAAACCGCCCTGAGGTAATAATTGTCTTGATACCTGACTCATTAATCGCAGCATCAAGCGCTTTTTGTGAAGCGGTATAGTTTAGGTTAACAATGGTTTTTCCTAATACCATCAGACACATCATCGCCATCGAACCACCCACACTCGGCGGCAGGCAAATCCCTACTGTATCTTGTTCACGCAGCTGTGACTCTAGTAACTGTGATAATGCCAAGGTTGCAACCAAGAGTTTTTCTGAACTCAACTCAACCCCTGTTGAATCAGCAATAACCTTTTTGCCTTTTCTTGCTTTTGCCTGTTTAACCCACACTTCAGGAATACTTGGCATCAAGGCAATATAGCGATCCCAGGCATAAATATTTTTCACACCTAACAGATCACTAAGCGCCTTGTCATCAAGATCAATACCAATTGCTTCAAAAAAGCTTAAGTGCAACCACTGAGGCACATTTTTACCTGAGGTATATTTAATGCACTCAAAACCACAAACTTGCATGGGAATAATTTCATTATTCAGTTTTATAGCTTCTTTATAAAGACTTTGGTGAACTAATAAAATACCCTCATTAGACCATGATGGCAAAAACTCCTGTGATAATATTTCAATCCCAGCACGCTGTAGTAAATAATTCAAATAACGGCTTAATGGTTTTTTACATTCCATTATCACCGTGACTTTTTGCTTGGCTATTTGTCTTAACAATACCGCTAAAAAAAGGTTGATTTTGTTGCTGATCACCACGGCGGGTTTGAACATAGGGATGTAATTTACATGATAAAAATTACACATATAACGCTGACGCTCTTTTATTTGCATTGCAAAAATAAGCGTTCTTGTTGGCCACAAAAAAAGTGACCCTATGATTAAAAATACAATTACTAGAATTAAAATGGTAAATAAAAGTGTCATATTACCAACCCTGTCATGATTTTCACTGCCTTCTCATACGAAAAATAGTATAGTAAAAAAACTGCCATGAAATGTCTAATCATTTATTTTGATTCAACACGGGAGGTAATATTAGATGAAAAGCACATAAGCCAGGATTTATCGGTTTAGCAAACACACCTAAATTTGTTGCCTAGTATACAAAAACCTTTAGCTTCTAAATACATCAAGGCCATATGGTGTGCCCAGACCTGTGGCTGTATCATAACCTTTTTTTGCATTACCAGGTGCACCAGGGTTATGCCCTTGAGTCACATCATATAAACCATCGTAGGTGCCTGGAGCAAAATAATGAGCGTAAATGTTATTTAATACTGCCTTTGTATTTTTAAACAGACCAGACCTATTTATCATTGCTGCCAGCGCTGGTGCTGAGGCACTTGTACCACCGATATCAATCTCATTGCCATTTAGAAATATGGCAACACCTGATGCAGGGTCCGCATCAAACGATATATCAGGGGTAGCTCGACCAGAATAGCCCAAGCCTTTTTGATATTCTGGTGGCGAAGAGTTAGGAATCACGCCTCCATTACCTCCTTCATTAGCAGAAGTGTACCATAGTGATTGAGGTGCCGGTTGTGTAGAATCATCTGCAAGAATTTTTGTCCCACCGGCTGCAATAACATGACTAAACTGCGCGATTGTATCGATGGTTAAACCACCATCATCTCCAGTAGCTGCAGTAACCACGACATTTGAATTATTTTTATCTAAAATAGTTGCCAGCTCAGATTTTGGTTCACCATTAGCAAAAACACTAAATGAAAGCTCTCCACCACCCTTACTTTGCACAAGCTGAATTGCTTGAATTACTGCATTGTCAAAGTTTTTATAAAAATTGGGCAAATCATTTCCGACAACAACGACGTATAACTGTGCCAAAGGAGATATAGCGTGAGCAACTTGCGTGTCCAGGTTAGCTTCTGATACCAATGAGGTATAAACTGAACTATTAACCATTGGCGGGTTAGGATAGTCCACTGCCGAAACCAGTCCTTTGGCTGTGCTATAGTAAGTTGTTAAATTGGCTTTTGACAGATTAAAGGTATTTGAATATTCTTCCAAATCACTCTCTACTGGCGCTGCCCACTCAACAAAGGCAATAACCCCGTGGGAAGAGTCACTGTCCTTATTGATACCATACTCAGTGTACAATTGTTGAGGAGACTGATATGTTAGCTGCGCCCTATCTGCTAAAATACCTATTGTACTTTGATTCTTATATGACGTAGTCTGCCCTTGTGGCATAACACCGCCTATAATATAGTTTGTCTTTAACTTTGAAATATCTAGATTGCTACTATCGTGATTATTTGTTATATAGTCAGACTGTAACAACGCATTAACAAATTTTTTCTGAGTTGGCTCACCATAAACTGAGTTAGTTGATGTTGTAGAAGGAATAAAAGTGCCCTCTTTTGAATAATGCCCAGGAATTTTACTATTCCCAATTGTTAAATATTGTACACCAGCATAGACATTCGTCATCATAACAGACAGTACCATTGCTGACAGCCAAGTAATTTTCTTTTTAATCATAATAACTCCAGCTTTTTATTCACGACGTTAATTTAAACTTTTCAACTGACACATAGTCAATTATTACACATACAGGCGGAGCATTATGATGATTATTCTTCGCCTGATCGAATATTCTATAGGGTAGTCTGAGCACTTGGAAATAGAAGAATATGCTGCTTTTTTCTATAGCAATTGGCAAACCCTCTCAAAAAGCCAATACCACACTAAAAGCTCAAGTCACTATACACTTTTATTGTTACCGACACTTTATCAGTCTACTTTTCATCCTATTTTTGATATGAGCAGCCCACTCCCGCAGTATAGTGATTAATAGCATGAACACACAAAACAACCCTTTTAACATGCCTGATTCTTGAGAAAAGCCATGTATAACCATTGTTTTTCCTAAGAATTCTGCCACAATAAAGCACAATAAAAGCACATTGTTTTATTGAAAGGTTATCGTAATGTTTTTTCATAAAAAAGAAATACAAAATCAACAACAGCTAAAGCAGCAGGTTGCACAAGCAGCGCTTGATTATATCAAACCAGGCATGGTCGTTGGTATTGGCACAGGCTCCACGGTTAATTGTTTTATTGATGCGCTCGCACAGATTAAACATAAGGTCGAATTAACCGTTTCAAGCTCTGATGAAAGCACAAAGCGCTTAAAAGAACACGGCTTTGAAGTGGTTGATCTTAACTACCCTAACAAAGTCGATATTTATATTGATGGTGCCGATGAAGCCAACAAACACCGAGAGTTAATTAAAGGCGGTGGTGGCGCATTAACACGTGAAAAAATATGCCGTGTTTCCAGTGAAAAGTTTGTTTGCATTATCGATGAAAGTAAACTTGTTACGCGTCTTGGCAGCTTCCCTTTACCTGTGGAAATCATCCCCATGGCAAGAAGCTATGTTGCCAAAGCACTTGTAGCGCTTGGTGGTCAGCCAATATATCGAGAAGGTTTTACTACTGATAATGGTAATATTATCTTAGATGTTCATAATCTTGAAATTGACAACCCATTGCAGCTAGAAAGAGAACTAAATCAAATCACAGGTATTGTCTGCAATGGTCTTTTTGCCGTCCATGCTGCGGATGTGATGCTTATTGCTAAAAATGACGGTGATATTGAAATTATTAAATAAACAATGAGAATTTCACGACTTTATTGCCAAAGCATCAATACTATTGATACTGAGATTACTTTGCCTGGAGAGCTTAGCCATTATTTAATCCGTGTATTACGGCTTAAAAAAGGACATAACGTTATTTTTTTTAACAACGAAGATGGCTTGGAATATTTTGCTGAGATTATTACAGCCGACCCAAAGGCCGCTGTAATAGTTGCCAAAACATCACAGGTAAAGCAAAATGAATCTAATATTGACATCCATTTATTCCAGGCTTTATCCAAAGGCGACAAGCTTGAGCTTGTCATCCAAAAAGCAACTGAGCTTGGTGTTAAATCGATCACCCCTATCCTATCTACACATGTTGACTATAAACTCACTGCAGAAAAGCAGGAAAAAAAGCAATTCCATTGGCAGAAAATTGCGATAAGTGCCGCAGAACAAAGTGGGCGTGTCTTTGTACCCAAGGTTCACCAAATTGCTTTACTGGATCAAGCATTAGCAGAAAACTGTGACTTAAAACTCATTTTACACCCTAAAGCACATACCAATATTAAAACACTTAAACAACAATATCCAAATGCCCGGCGTTTTCATATATTTATTGGCCCTGAAGGTGGATTAAGCCAAAAGGAAGTTGACGCAGCGCTTAATCATCATGCAATAGATCTGCAACTTGGTGCCAGAATCTTGCGCACAGAAACAGCACCCTTAGCAATTTGTGCGATTCTACAGACACTTTGGGGAGACTTTTAGTTTTTTTTATTTTATAATCAGCGCCACAACCCCTTATCATGTAGTTAAATCATATGTCAAAGACAACAATTCGCTATAGTGATGCCGGTGTTAGTATTGAGGCTGGCAACCGCTTGGTCGATAATATAAAACCATTAGCAAAATCAACCACAAGAGCTGAAGTTTTGACTGGATTAGGCGGCTTTGGTGCCTTGTTTGAGTTACCCTTGCATCGTTATAAAAATCCGGTACTGGTTTCAGGCACTGATGGTGTTGGTACAAAATTAAAACTGGCCTTTGACATGAATCGCCATAACAGCATTGGCATTGATTTGGTCGCAATGTGTGTCAATGATTTGATTGTTGGCGGTGCCGAACCACTATTTTTCTTAGATTATTATGCCACAGGGAAGCTTAGTGTAGAAAAGGCAACAAAAGTAATCGAAGGCATTGCCGATGGCTGTAAACAGTCAGGTTGTGCCTTAGTTGGTGGTGAGACAGCGGAGATGCCTGGCATGTATCATAATGATGAATATGATCTTGCTGGATTTTGTGTTGGTATTGTTGAAAAATCAAATATAATCACAGGTGAAAAAGTTGCCGCAGGCGATACTTTAATTGCCATTGGTTCATCAGGAATTCATTCCAATGGCTATTCACTGGTAAGAAAGATCCTTGAAACACACAATACTAAGCTTAACACGCCATTTAATGGCACAACATTAGGTGAAACACTATTAACGCCAACAAAAATTTATGTTAAAACAATCTTAAGTTTATTAGATACTTTTGACATCCATGCGATAAGTCACATTACAGGCGGTGGGTTTACGGAAAATATCCCTCGGGTTTTACCTCAGTCAAAACAAGCCGTTATCAACCTTGCCAGCTGGCAATTTCCAGAGATTTTCCAATGGCTTCAGCGCCAAGGAAATATTCCCCAAGATGAAATGCTTAAGACCTTCAACTGTGGTGCTGGCATGATTCTTGCTGTTAATCCAGCACAAAAGCAAAGTATACTTAATGCACTTGAAAACTTAGGTGAAAATGCCTGGGAGATCGGCTTTATTGATAACCGTGAGCATGGTCAACCCGCAATCCGGTATTGCCATGACTAAAACGAAACACCTTGTTGTTTTATGCTCAGGGGTTGGTTCAACCTTGCAAGCAATGATTGATCAATTACATAACCAAAATACCAGCATTCGCATTAATGCTGTCATTTGTGATAAAAACTGCCAGGCAATGACCCGTGGGATTACAGCAAATATTCCAAGTTTTTTCCTCCCCAAACGCCCTTCTATGTCAAAAAAGGACTACGATAACCAGCTAAGTCAGTGTATTGATACCTTTCAACCTGACTTCATTATTTTATCTGGTTTTATGCGCATCCTATCAGAAGACTTTGTTAACAAGTATCCCAAAAAAATCATTAATATCCATCCGTCACTGCTGCCAAAGTTTAAAGGCTTACATACCCACCAGCGTGTAATAATGGCTAACGAAAAAAAGCATGGCACTACGGTACATTATGTTGATCAAACGCTTGATGGTGGTGAAATTATTGCACAACGTTGTGTTGATATTAATCCAAGCGATACTGCCGAAACATTACAAATGAAAATTAAACAAATTGAGTATCAATTTTACCCTGAAATTATTCAAAAGCTTTGTAAAGCAATATAATCCTCAAAATTTTCACGTATATTTACTACCTTGAAGATGCGATACGGTCCATTTTTTGTGCATATTCTGTATACCTTAGTAAAAACATGTAAATAAACTAAAAAACCATTTGCATCAAACACAAAACTTCTTTATAAATATTTGAGTGCATCTGCTTATATTGAAAATTTACAATGCTATTTAAGATTAAAAAGAGCGCATAATTATATAGGCATTTATACAAAAAAGCTTAAACAATTAGGGGAGAATAATTATGTCAACTGACACGTTATCGCGTGGTCTGCCAAAACCATTTTGGGTTATCTGGGGCGTTGAGCTTTGGGAGCGATTTGGCTACTATGCAACACAAGCTATCCTGGCACTTTACTTTGTCGATCAACTTGGATTCAGCCAAGAGATCAGCATTTACACATTTGGATCCTTTTCTGCCTTTGTCTATGGTTTTATCTGGGTTGGGGGCTATATTGGTGACAACTACCTTGGTGCTAAACGAACTGTTGCTTTAGGTGCGATCATCTTATTTTTATCCTACCTGGCACTTGCATTATCAACGCCAACGACTGTTTTTTACGCCCTGGGTGGGATTATTGTTGGTAATGCTTTATTTAAAGCAAACCCTTCATCCTTGATTTCAAAGCTTTACCAAAAAGGTGACCCAGCATTAGATGGTGCGATGACACTTTATTACATGGCAATTAATCTTGGCTCTTTTGTTTCAATGTTAATTGCACCAATCGCCGCTCAAGCTTATGGCTGGACCGCCGCCTTCTGGATCAGTGCTTTTGGTTTGTTATTAGGTCTTGGGAACTATTTTATCTTCTATAAATTACTCAGTGGGATCAGCACCAAGGCAGGGAAAAATCCAATGTTATTTGGTCGCTTATTAACCGTTATCATCGCTTCAATTGTTAGTGTGATTATCTTTGGAAAATTGCTGCCACATACCAGTATATGCTATACCATTGTTTATATTGTTGTTGCTGGTGGTTTTTTATATTTCTTAAAAACCGCATTCTCCCTTAAAGGCCATGAGCGAATCCGAATGCTAATTGCTTTTTTGCTTATTTTAGAGGGTATTGTGTTCTTCGTTTTATATAACCAGATGCCAACTTCACTTACCTTTTTTGCACTGCATAACATTGATAGTAACGTATTTGGCTGGACAATTCCTGCAGCATCCTACCAGGTATTAAATCCGCTTGTCATCATTGCTGCATCCCCTATTTTAGCTTGGATTTATAAAAAAGCGCCTGGCACGCATGCAACAAAGTTCTGCTTTGGCATGACATTATGTGGTCTTGCGTTTTTGGTCTTATTTTTACCAAGATTTACCGCAACTAATGGTCTTGCTTCTCCTTGGTGGATGGTGTTGACATATACCTTACAATCAACCGGTGAGCTGCTTGTTTCAGGCTTAGGTGTTGCAATGGTTGCTGAGCTTTGCCCAAGCGCTATTTCAGGTTTTGTCATGGGCATTTGGTTTCTAACTTCTATGCTTGCCGGACCCATTGGCGCCTTTGTTGGAAATCTCACTTCACCGCCAAGTGGTGTTACAATGACAACCATGGAAAGCCTATACACCTACACAGGTGTGTTTGCCGAGATTGGTTTAGTTACCCTGGGTATTGCAGTATTGATGTGGCTATCAAGACCTTTTTTAAACAAATATATCAACCAGGAAGACACGCATACGCCTGATCATCAAATCAATGAAGTAATTGAGTAATATTCTAGCTTCACACATCCCTAAACAGCAACTTCTTTGCTGTAAAATAACGCAGCATTATCGATAAGTAATATATAATAAAAACATTATCTTTTGCTTTAGGGAACAAACAATGCAATTTAGCTTTGATACGATCTATCAGTACTGTCAATGGTTTTTAATGACGGCACTTGAACATTTACCACAAGTGATTACTGCGCTGTTAATTCTTGCAATTGGCTGGCCTGTTGCAAAAATTATTAAAAACACCGTATCAAAGTTTCTACTTAAGACACGTCTAGATAGTGCCGTTTGTATGTTCCTGGCACAAATCCTGTATATCCTTTTAATCATTTTTGTCGTTTTAATGGCCTTAAGCAAACTGGGCATTCCAACCACACCGATTACAGGTGCACTTGTTGCCGTATTAGTCGGGATTGGCATGTCGCTTCGCTCATCGGTTAATCTGTTAACCTCCGGCATTATTATTGTCTCAAGCCATCCTTTTAGAATTGGGGAATTTGTCGATATTGGCGGCACAATGGGTACTGTTGAAAAAATTGATTTCATCTTTTGTACACTGCGAACAACCGATGGCCGCGAGGTAAAAGTACCTAATAATATTGTGACCTCTCGTGTTCTTACCAATTACTCTAATAATGAATTCCGACGCAATGATTTTGTCATTGGCATTGGTTATGACAGTGACCTTAAAAAGGCCAAAGAAATTTTACAAATGCTTATTGATAACAATGAATGCATTATAAAAATAGAAGATAAAATGCCAATTATTAGAGTTGATGAACTTGCTGATAGTAGTGTAAATATCTTAGTGCGCTACTGGACTAAACGCGCTGATTTCTTAGAGACTAAATGGTATTTAAATGAAAGTGCAAAACTTGCATTTGATGAAAATAATATTGAAATCCCCTTCCCACAAAGAACAATTCACGTTGAAAACGATGCACCAATGCAGGTAAATTAGAAATAAAATATAGCTATTTATTACGGAATTTAATACGCCCTTTCGTCAAATCATAAGGCGTCATCTCGACAGTGACCTTATCGCCTGTAAGTATACGGATATAGTTTTTACGCATCTTCCCGGAAATATGTGCTGTCACCGTGTGACCATTTTCAAGTTCAACACGAAACATCGTATTCGGTAGTGTCTCAATAACCGTACCTTCCAACTCAATACAATCTTCTTTTGCCATTCTGTCCTCTATAAAAACTTTATTAACTTTAAAATATTTATTTTCTTATAAGTTAAATTTTAGCCAAATTTACTTATTTTGCAAAAGCATGCTCCCTAAGCAAACACCCATATACACTTTGTAAGCGAGTATTGGCAGCATGCTTTCAATTTTGCGCTCAAATCATGCCCTATTTTAAGAAAATATTCAACTTCTAACTGAAAATAAATGATGAATTATTGTAAATTATCCAGATATTTCTCTGCATCAAGTGCAGCCATACATCCAGTACCTGCTGAGGTTACCGCTTGTTTATAAACATGGTCTATCACATCACCTGCTGCAAAAACACCAGGAATATTCGTGGCAGTTGCATTCCCCTGCAAACCGGATTTTACCTTGATATAGCCATTTTCCATCGCCAGCTGATCCGTAAAGATCTGTGTGTTTGGAGAGTGCCCAATCGCAATAAAAACACCATCAATCGGCGCATCCGTTATCTCACCTGTTTGCACATTTTTAATCCTGACACCTGTCACACCACTATCATCACCGACAACCTCGTCTAATACATGAAACCATTTAGCAGAGATGTTGCCATCTTTACACTTTTGATTGAACTGATCAATAAGAATTTTCTCAGCGCGCAGTTGATCACGGCGATGTACCAGTGTCACTGTTTTGGCAATATTGGATAAATAAAGCGCCTCTTCAACGGCTGTATTACCACCCCCAACAACAATAACATCTTTGCCTTTATAAAAGAAACCATCACAAGTGGCACAGGCTGAAACACCCTTGCCCATAAATTGCTCTTCTGATGGAAGTCCCAAATACTTTGCGGTTGCACCTGTTGCAATAATTAAAGCATCACAAGTATAGCTGCCTGCTTCACCTGTTAAAGTAAATGGACGATTCTGTAAATCAACCTGATTGATATGGTCATAGACCATTTGTGTATTAAAGCGCTCTGCCTGCTGCTGCAGTTTTTCCATCAATTCAGGCCCCTGGATACCCTTTTCCTCTCCAGGCCAGTTATCTACATCAGTGGTTGTTGTTAATTGACCACCTGGCACCATACCGGTAATAATCACCGGATTTAAGTTGGCTCTTGCCGCATAAATTGCTGCTGTATATCCAGCTGGACCTGAACCTAATATTATAAGTTTGTGATGATTTTCTTTTGCCACCATTTACTCCTGACATACAATAAAACTAACTGCTGGCATTGTAAAAGGAAAAGCGCTAATTGTGTAGAAGTAAAATAAGATTATTTGATTTCCGGGTTGCTTTGATTTAACGCATGCAATTGTATAACAAGGTCTGTCAGCTTTGGTAACGCTTTGTTTCTCTCTTCAAGTTTTAAATGATCAAAATTCAACATATCATCAAATGCTAAAATTTTATCGATCACTTTTTCAATCTGCTGATTCAAGACCCAATAGGTTTCAAAATATTCAATTCCGCGTTCAAAGCCATCCAGCCACAAATCAACCTGAGGAATAGCATTGCCACTATCAAGTGTATAATATACTAAAGGTTCAAAGTTTGTTAAATCCTGGGAGAACTGTCTTTTTAGCATCTGATAATACCGGTTTACCAGTGTAAGAAGTCGCTCTTTTTCTTCATCATTTTTAAAAACAGGGATTTCATCATCACGCCAAAGCCCAACAAGCCATTGTTGATAAGGAATCTCGCGCGGCGCTAATAATACAGAAGTCAAATAACCATCTAACATTGACACGGCAAAAACATGTTCTTCATCTTCAGGGTTTTTCGGCGGTTCTGGGTAGATAGATAATAACAGATCATCCAAATCGTTGACTTCTTGTATCGTTAATTTAGCTGCTTTGTCCAAAGACATGCCAAGCTCCAATAAAAAAACACGGTATAGCTACCAGTTTATCGGCCTTTAGTGAAAATTCCTAGCGGAATAAATGAAAAGTCATAAAACTTCATTAACAAAAGCATTGCAATGCATCTTTTTTTTCGTCATTCTATTGACTAGCGAAATCTATACTTGTGTAATACTTGTAAACCAGCTTGCAAGCGTTAACTACCGGATAATTTAAATTATGCATTTGAAACCAAAATCATATGTAGAACAACAAAAGGATATCAACCATGCAACATAATCCCGCTTTCTTAGCATTAGTTAACAATGCCAAAAAACAGATTAAAGAGTGTGACGTATTTCATATCAAAGAAATGCTTGACCATGATACATTAGATGGTTTATTAATTGATGTCAGAGAAGAATCCGAGTATGCCCGATCCCATATTCCAGGAGCAATACACCTAAGCCGTGGTGTTATTGAAGTCAAAATTGAGAACCTTATCCCTAATAAAGACCAAAAGATGTATTTATACTGTGGCGGTGGCTTTCGATCTGCCTTAAGTGCAGATAATTTACAAAAAATGGGCTACCATAATGTCATCTCAGTTGATGGCGGTTTTCGTCATTGGGTTGGCAATGACTTTGAGGTAACACAGGAGCCTCAAAGTGTTTAGAATTGGTCATGGTTATGATGTCCACCAAATAGTTAAAAAGCAAGCTCCATTATTTTTAGGCGGAATTGAAATCCCTGCTGATTTTAGCCTTAAAGCACATTCAGATGGTGATGTTGTTTTGCATGCATTAACAGATGCTTTACTGGGTGCTGCTGCGCTTGGTGATATTGGTCAGCATTTCCCTGACACAGATAAAGAATATAAAAACAAGCAAAGCCGCTTCTTTGTGCAAAATACCATACAAATACTTACAAAAAAGCATTACCAGATTGGCAATATTGATATCACGATTGCCGCACAAGCACCAAAACTTTCCCCTTTTATCCAATCAATGCGTCAATGTATTGCGCAGTTACTCAATGTGGATCTTAATCAAGTTAATATCAAGGCAACAACGACTGAAAAACTTGGCTTTGTCGGCAGGAAAGAAGGCATTGCATGCTATGCTGTTGCATTGCTGATTCAGCAATAAATTCACTATTATTTCCCGCTTAGAAGCGTTACAATAAAGTAACTACACACTTTTTCCACAAAAGGAGATGAGATGATTTTAGCTTTGGTTTTGTCAATTATTGGTGCGTTTATTGTCGGCTTTTTTATTGGCTTTGTAATGAAAAAAGCAAATACATCAGTACAGCAGGAACTTGACAAAGCAAAAGAAGAATTAGCACATTACCAAACAACCATTAATGAACACGTCTATAAGACCCAGGAGATTATGGAAAATATTTATCAGGAATTCTCTAAGCTGCAACAACATGCACAAGAGTATCGTGTTAAGCTTAATTTATCACCTGTTGGGCATAAAGATACACATGTACAAAACTTTTTAAGCAGTGTAGATACATTGAAAACCGATAACACCAACGATGAAAATAAATCAACCAGACATATAGTGCCAAAAGACTACGCCGAGAGTAAGAATGACAAATAATATCGGCCTGTTAAAACAGTCTCCTGCTGATTTTATTGTTACAGAAGAGATTGATTTTAATCTCACAGGTGAAGGTGAGCACATTTGGTTATATATTGAAAAAACAGGAATCAATACAAAAGAGCTTATTAAGAAACTGGCACAGTTTTGCAATCTGCCCAGACATCATATTGGCTACTCTGGTTTAAAAGATAAACATGCAATCACCAGACAATGGATTTCTGTTTATTATCCAGGTAAAAAGGAAATAGATTTCAGTGGTTTTCATCATCCAGGCATCACCCTGTTAGATATCACACGCCATCACAAAAAGCTTAAAATTGGCACGCATAAATTTAACCGCTTTTCATTGGTAATACGTGAAGTAAGCCAGCCTTTCACAGATATTCAGACAAAATTAGAACAGATCAAAACCAATGGCTTTTTAAACTATTACGGTATACAACGCTTTGGATTTGACAATCTTGAAAAAGCGCAACAATGGATTGCTGGGGAATATCAACCGGAAAAAAGTGAGCAGGGTTTCCTATATTCTGTCATTCGCGCCTATCTATTTAATGCCTATATTGACTATAAAAAACAACAAAACACCTTATATAAAGCAATGCCTGGCGATATTGTCGGGCTTATCAACAGCAATAGCTTTTTTATGGTGACAGATGAAACCCTTGAAGATATCAACCAGCGGATAAAATTGCATAAATTAGCGCTTGCAGGCGTGCTGGTTGGCAAGGAGCAAAAGCTGCATTTTCAACACAATGCCTTAACGCAATATCAGGATTTTTGCCGCAAGCATCAGCAATATGTCGATTTTTTAATAAATAAAATGGATATGCAATTTCGCAGCACTTTGATTATACCCCAGGATATAACCTATGAATTTGACCACGATAACCATTTATTAAAGCTTGATTTCAGCTTGCCTTGTGGCAGTTATGCAACAAGCCTGGTTGATGCTTTAAGTCACTCTGAAAGCTATCTTAATCAGGATGCATGATGAATCATTACCAAGTTGCTGTGATTGGTGGGGGTATCTCAGGTGTAAGTTTTGCACAAAAAGCAGCAAACCAGGGCTTGTCTACGGTTGTCATAGAAAAAAATAATCAATTAGGCGGTTGTATTGAAACCATTGTTTCAAGTAAAGCACCATCGTTTTGGCTTGAAATGGGCGCACACACCGTTTATAACTCCTATCATCATCTTATTGCGTACTGCCAACAAAATAGGACAATTAACCACCTTCAAAAAAGACAAAAGCAGCCATTTAAGCTTATGAGCAAAGATGGTTGTATTACATCTATCCTAAGTGAATTAAATTTGATACGCGCCGGGGTCGGCTGGCCATTATTTAATTTAATAAAAGCCAATGATAAAACCGTATCACAATACTTTTCATTTTTGTTTGGCCAACGTAATTATCAAGAAACCTTACAATACTGTTTTAATGCTGTCTTATGCCAAAAAAGCCAAAACTTCCCTGCCGAATTTTTATTTAAAAAACGTCAAAAAAACAAAGCTTACCCAAGAAGTTTTACTTTTAAAAACGGGATGCAAAGTCTGTTTTGTCATCTTGATTCTAAGGAATATGACCTGAAACTCGATCATGAATGCCATAAAATTTGTTATCGCAATGGTTTATGGCACATTCAAACAAGCAAAGAGGACTTTTACAGTGAGAAATTGCTGCTTGCCACACCATGGCATATTACACAAGCCCTGCTTGCACAAATAAACCATCCAATAGCAACACTTCATTATCAACCCAAAAAATCAATTATTCATACGGCAGGCATTATCCTTGATAAAAGCCAGACAAGCCACATTAAACCTTTAGCTGGGATTATTGGCGTTGAGCAGGACTTTTATGCCATGGTTTCTCGTGATGTTATTGATCATCCTGATTACCGAGGATTTAGCATACATTTTCATGATATAAACACCCCTATACAAACGCTTATTACACACTTTTTAGCAAAATTAGCAATTAAAAAAACGGCTGTTATCGACATACATCACAAGCAAAACATCGTACCAATGTATCATGCAAAACATAAGACATTCTTAGATGCGCTTTATCAGCTATTACATAAAGAAAGCCAGCTTTATTTAAGTGGTAACTACTTTACACGGCTGGCAATGGAGGATTGTGTGCGCCAGTCACATCAAGAATATGACCGGCTGATAACAAATCTATCATATGAATAAATCATTTGATAATGTTTATTAAGATATAACTAACGAACTCGCATTCCAGGTTTTGCACCTTCATGCGGTTCTAACAAATACAATCCCTTACCATCCCCTGCTGCAAGCACCATGCCTTCAGATAAACCAAAACGCATTTTCCTTGGCGCAAGGTTTGCAACCATCACTGTATGCTTGCCTATTAAGTCTTCTGGATTATACGCTGATTTAATGCCAGCAAATACCTGCTTTTGCAAACCACCTAAATCCAGCATTAAACGAAGTAGTTTATCCGCACCTTCAACATGATCAGCCGCAATGATTTTAGCAATACGAAGATCGACCTTCATAAAATCATCAATCGCTATTTCATCTGCAATATCAAGTGCATTTTCAACGTTATCAGCCTCTATTATCGCTGCTTTCTCCTGTTGTGCCTGCATATTTTTCGTCTCCATTAAAATCGCCTCAATTTTATCTTGCTCAATACGAGCTAATAAAGGTTTGAACTTATTTATTTTGTGATTCAATAATAGCGCTGGAATCTCTGCCCACGCCAGTTGTGATATATTCAAAAACTGCTCAGCCTTTAATGCCAAAGCCGGTACAACAGGCTTTAAATAACCCATAATTATTTTAAACAGGTTAACACCAAGACTACAAACATCATGTACAATTTGTTCATTGCCTTTTTCTTTAATAAGTTGCCATGGTTTATGCTGGTCGACAAACTGATTTGCCTTATCCGCCAGATTCATAATGATACGCATTGCCTGCGCAAAATCACGTGTTTCAAAACACTGGGTAATCTTGTCATGCACCTGTGTGAATTCATCAACCAGATCCTGATCAATCACATTATCAGATAGCATCCCATCAAAACGTTTATGAATAAAACCTGCGCAACGGCTTGCAATATTTACAACTTTCCCCACCAAGTCTGAATTTACTTTTTGAATAAAATCAGTCAGGTTCAAATCAATATCATCAATTTTGGTCGTTAGCTTGCAAGCAAAATAATAACGCAGATAGTCGGCATGCAAATGATTTAAATAAGTTCTAGCTGAAATAAACGTTCCGCGTGATTTCGACATTTTTTGCCCATTGATGGTTAAAAAACCATTGGCAAACACACCCGTTGGTGTGCGATAGCCTACAGCATGCAAAATTGCTGGCCAAAAAAGTGCGTGAAAATACACAATGTCTTTACCAATAAAATGATAAAGTTCCGCTTGGGAGTCTTGTTTCCAATAGCTGTCAAAGTCAATACCTGCTTTATTGCAGAAATCTTTAAAACTGGCTAAATAACCCATGGGCGCATCTAACCAGACATAAAAATATTTCTGCTCATTGGTTCCAGGAATGGGAAAACCAAAATAAGGCGCATCACGTGAGATGTCCCAATCTTGCAGACCTGATTGAAACCACTCTTTTAATTTGTTATTAATCTCAGGCTGTAGTGCCTTATTACTCTTCATCCACTTCTCAATATCCTGGCTTAAGCTACTCAATTTAAAGAAATAGTGCTCGCTTGTTTTTTCAATTGGACACTCACCGGTCACAACCGATCTTGGCGCAATTAAATCAAGTGGGGAATACGTTGCACTGCATACCTCACAACTATCGCCATACTGATCAGGTGCCTTACATTTCGGGCATATTCCTTTTACAAATCGATCTGGCAAAAACATGTTTGCCTTAGGGTCATACGCCTGGGCAATTTCTCTTGTCTCAATCAAATTATTGGCTTGAAGCTTTTTGTAAATATCCTCAACAATTTCCTGATTTAAGGTATTATGTGTCGAGTGATAATTGTCAAACTCAACCTCAAAATCCATAAAATCATTCAGATGAGATTGCGCCATTTCAGCAACAAGTTTTTCCGGACGAATCCCCTCCTTTTGCGCTTTAAGCATAATTGGTGTGCCATGCGTATCACTGCCACACACGAAATGGCATTGATGGTTTTGTGATTTTTGAAAGCGCACCCAAATATCCGACTGGATATAACCTAACATATGTCCTAAATGAAGATGGCCATTGGCATATGGCAAGGCATTTGTCACCAAAATATTTCGCATAAAATTATCAGAATCATTTACAATGGCGCTTATTATATACCACTTATAGATCGTTTTACAGTACTCTTGTCATGAACTTTATTTCTTCTTCTTTCATCTGGCACTTGCTAGTATCACCTTGATTCAAAAGAGATAATTTGAGACACTTTTATAAAATACGTTACGTTTATGTAAATTATGGGGACATTTACATAAAGTCAGGCAATTTTTTTAAAAAACAATATAAATATTAAAATTTAAGCGAGGATAAAGTGAAGATTTCAGCCGTTAAACAGCTAAACAACAGCAGTGCACAAATTATATTTTTATTTGAAGGTGAAAAAAGTAATATCACATCGATTCAAAAAAGCCTTGATAATGGCTTTTTCAAGGCAAAACTCTCAGAAGTTTTACCTGTTACGACGGATGCACATTGTTATATTGCTGCAGGCTTAGGTAAACAAGACAAACTTACCATTACCGGTATTCGTAAAACGATTAATGCCGTTTTTAATCAATTAAAATCGCTGAATATCACCAAGGTTGCCGTAAATGCTGAAAAACTTGGTGAAAATGCAACTCGCGTTTTTGTTGAAGCGCTTGTTAATGCCGCTTATAAGTTTGATCAATTAAAAGAAGAAAAGCAAACATATGTATTAGAGCATGTTGAGATTCAATCTAATCATGTAGAAGAAGCTCAAAAACAGATTCACCTTGCCCAATGCATTGCACAAGGACAAAACTATGCAAAAGATTTAAAAAACCTTCCTGCTAATATCTGTGATACCGACTATATGCTTAATGAGGCAAAAAAGCTTGCACAGCAAAATGATAAGCTTAATCTTCACTATTTAACTGAAGATGATATGCACAAGCTAGGCATGGGTTGTATTACCGCTGTAGGTCGTGGTTCATCAATGCCAAGCTATATTGCCTGTATGGAATATTTTGGCGGCCAAAAAGATCAAAAGCCACTTGTTCTTGTTGGAAAAGGTATGGTTTATGATACCGGTGGCTTATGTTTAAAACCCTGGCAAGGCATGGGCACCATGAAAATGGATATGGGTGGTGCTGCTGCAGTTTATGGCGTGATGAAAGCCATTACTGATCTTAAGCTGCCTGTTAATGTTATCGGCGCTGTTGCTTTGGTTGAAAACTCAATTGATGGCAAATCTTATCGCCCAGGTGATGTATTAAAAAGCATGCAAGGTTTATCTGTTGAGATTGGGAATACAGATGCCGAAGGTCGCCTTGCCCTATGTGATACACTAACTTATATTGAAAAATACAACCCGGAAGTTGTCATTGATATTGCCACACTAACTGGCGCGATGGTTGTTTCACTTGGCGGTGGAATAAGTGGATTGTTTGGTAATGATGATGCTTTGGTTGAAAGCTTAAAAACAGCGGCCCAAAAGGCAAACGACCCTGCATGGCATTTACCTTTGTTCCAAGACTATCATGAAATGCTTAAAAGCGAGATTGCCGATATGAATAACATTGGTGGCAGTGCTGCTGGCAGTATTACTGCCGCACTTTTCTTGTCACGCTTTACTGAGAAATATCGCTGGGCACATTTAGATACAGCAGGCAGTGCTATGGGTACTTTTGAAAAAGCCAATGCTACCGGCCGCCCAGTACCATTATTAGTGCAATATATCCTCGATCAAATAAAATAATTCTTACACCTCTTATCCATTTTTCACATTCTATTTATTTTTAATCTCATCATCCGCCGCTTGGTGGCGATCCACATGATGATTATTAAACCAGACTTAATGAGAAGTCCTTGAAAGAATATGCAAAAATGGAAAGTGCGTAACACCAATCAATTATAAAAAATACGGCTTTAAAATGCTCTGTATCTGGCCTTAATCGAATAAAATCAATTTTTCCTTTCCTTTTGCTGATAAACCTTGCTAGGATATTTTTTTAACCATTTATTTCTACAAAACGAAGGGTATAACAACTATGATTCGTATTGAAGGCCTAAAAAAAGAATATATTGGCAAAAATACGCGTCACATCGCCTTAAATGGTATTGATCTTGAGATCAAAAGTGGCGAAATTTTTGGCATTATTGGTAAAAGTGGCGCAGGAAAGAGCACTTTGATCCGTTGCTTAAACTTGCTTGAGCAGCCAACAGAAGGCACGATAATCATTAATGATGATGACTTAACGAAAAAATCAGCTGATGCCTTACGAAAAGCAAGGCAGAAAATAGGCATGATATTTCAACACTTTAATTTATTATCATCAAGAACAGTGCACGATAATGTTGCCTTTCCCTTGGAGCTGCAGCACATCGCTAAAACAACTATTCATGAAAAAGTCACACAGCTTTTAGATCTGGTTGGGTTATCACAAAAAGCACAAAGTTATCCTGATGAGCTAAGCGGCGGCCAAAAACAACGTGTTGGGATTGCGCGCGCGTTAGCCAGTGATCCAATTGCCCTTTTATGTGATGAAGCAACTTCTGCACTTGACCCTGAAACAACGGATCAGATTTTAAAATTATTAAAGCGGTTAAATAAAGAGCTTGGTATTACAATTGTATTAATCACCCATGAAATGGATGTTATCCGCAAAATATGTGACAAAGTCGCCATTATTGACCAAGGGATTATTCAAGAAGTTGGTACCGTTACTGAGTTGTTTTTAAACCCCAAAACCAAAATTGCCAAAAACTTCACTGAAAACAGTATGCATTTAAAATTGCCTGAAGATATCGAGCAAAAGCTGTTTGATAACCCGTATCATAGTGAAAACTTAAGCCCTGTGATCAAATTAACTTTTCTTGGTGATGCTATCACAACACCTGTTATTGCTGAACTTAGCCGGAAATTTAATGTTGCATGCAACATCATCCAGGCAAATATTGAACGCGTACAATCCCAATCTGTTGGTGTAACCATATGCCACATGCAAGGTGAGAAAAAGAGCTGGGAAGATGCGTTGACTTATTTAAATAATCAAGATTTAAAAATGGAGGTCATTGGCTATGCTGCAGCAAATGCTTTTTAATCTACTGCTTGCCACATGGCAGACTGTTTACATGGTTTTTATTGCCACGGTGATTGCTATTGTTGGTGGATTAATATTGGGTGTATTATTGCATTTATCTTATAACAAAAACAATTTAGCCATCCGCCTGTTTAACACAGTTGTCGGGTTTATTGTTAATGTTACCCGCTCCATTCCCTATATTATCTTGTTGATTTTATTGTACCCGGTAACAAAGCTTATCGTTGGCACAACAATTGGTACAACTGCATCAATTGTCCCTTTAGCCATTGCCGCACTGCCTTTTTATGCAAGGCTTGCTGAATCTGCAATTGCTGAAGTGGATAAAGGCTTGATTGAAGCGGCAAATTCGATGGGTGCGACCAAAGCACAAATCATCTTTAAAGTCCTTTTACCCGAGGCCAAAACATTGCTGGTTGATGCGGCAACGCTGACCACAATCGGCCTTATTGGTTATTCAGCAATGGCTGGTATTGTTGGTGGTGGCGGTTTAGGAGATCTGACCTACTTCCAAGGCTATAACGATGGCAATTTGTTTTTGCTTTATGGTGGCGTTATTTTACTGATTATCTTAGTGCAGTTATGCCAATCTTATGGGAAGTTTTTAACCCAGACGAAAAAGTTAATCAGTGTATGGGTGCTAACAGGCTTATTGGCAATCGGATCAGTTGCTCAAATTGGCTATAGTACTTATCAGTCAGCACAGAAAACAAATATTATTACGGTCGGTTATACAAAATCACCAGAGCAAGACAAGATCATGCACTTAGTCAAGCAAATCGCCCTTGATAAATATGGCTTAGATGTAAAACTTATCTCTTTTGGTGATTATAACCTGCCTAATCGTGCCTTAAGTGATGGTGATATTGATGCCAATGTTTTTCAACATATTCCATTTTTAGAAAACCAGATCAAGCAGTTTGGCTATAAAATCACATCTATTGGTAAAACTTTTATTTATCCAATGGGGTTATTCTCTAACAGCATACACTCACTTAATGCTGTCCCTGTTGGTGCTAAAGTCGCTATTCCAAATGATCCAACAAATCGTGGCCGCGCATTGATGATTTTAGCAGATGCAGGCTTAATTAAATTAAAGCCAGGGGTTACCTGGAAGGCAAATCTTGATGATGTTATTTCTAACCCCTATAAGCTTCAGATCATTCCATTACAAGCTGATCAGGTGGCAAATAATTTAAACAGTGTCAGCCTTGCCGTGATTAATAACGATTTCTTGCCAAAAGCACATCTGACCTTAAAACAAGCATTGTTTGTCGAGCCCAAAGACTCACCTTTTGCCAATATCATCGTGGTCAGAGACCAAGATCAAAATGACCCGCTTTTACATAAATTTGTTGAGGCTTATCAGTCACCTAAAGTTGAGAAGCTTGCACAAAAACTTTATCCAGATGATGCAGCGATTGCTGCATGGTAAAACAAAAATAACTGTCTATTTGCTTGTCGTATCACAGATAATGATTAACAATGACATGATGTTCTTAAAAGCGATAGATATTATGAGTGATTATGACAATAAGTTTTAAACCACTTTCTCATTCAGATTTCACCATTTTACTTTCCTGGTTACAGACACCCCATGTAAAAAAATGGTGGGATAATGAGACGAATTACACTTTAAAACGCGTTAAAGAAAAATACACAAGCTATGTTGATGGCTACAAACAGATTGGCAATGAAATCAAACCAATACATGCTTTTATAATTGAATATGACAAACAACCTATAGGCTATATCCAGTATTATAATGCGTATGATTTCTCAAGAGATAGCGAGCAATTAAATAACTTGCCAAAGTCACTTGCAGCAATAGATATGTTTATTGGCGATGAAAATTACCTTGGTAAAGGCATTGGATCCAAGTCCTTAGGATTATTTTTAGAAAGTCATGTGTTTACAGAGTTTGATTACGCCTTGGTTGATCCTAACAGCAGCAATTTGGCTGCAAGAAAAACTTATGAGAATGCGGGCTTTAAACCTTTTGATGATCAAACTAGTGAATCTGTAATTCTGATGGTTAAGCCTAGAAATGATTTTAACGAAATAGAATTGTTAGAAAAGAAGCTTCTTGTCTCTGCCACACGAAAATCCATTAATACTTTAGATGAGTTATTGGCTGATGATTTTAAAGAGTTTGGCAAATCTGGTTTGGTTTATAATAAACAAGATATCCTGAGCAGGTTACCAAACGAAGAACCAAAAGAATTAAATGCAAAATATTTTGAGGTAAAATCACTAGGAGATACTACGTATCTTATAAATTTTAGAACGCTAGAAAGTGGCATTGAAGTATTGCGCTCTTCAATTTGGATATCAATTGATGGTCGCCTGCAAATGGTATTTCACCAAGGAACCATAATCGATGGAGGGGGAAAATGAGCTATTTCTCTATTAATGGATTAATAGCCTTTTTTGATTTGCGCAATATTCTTTGTGACTCTTCTCAAAAGCGTCATAAGATCATGTTCGAGTGTACCTTGCACTACGGCATCAAAATATCCTTTTTTAATAATTTTTATTATTTTCTTGATTTTTCAGATTGCGAGTTGGGATATATGTGTCCAATATTAAATCTTAACGAGCTTAACGATTTTGAAAAAGCAGAGAAAAGTATAGCAATCAGCCTTCAAAAAGAAGTTATCAATGCAATCAATGCACTTATCTATAATGAACAAAGAAAAGCACAGCAAAATGTTACTTATTCAAATCATTTAAAAAGAGCAGAAATAACCAATGACATTGATCAATTTATGATTCCAAATACTGTCGACAAGATCTTAATGCCATTTGATGATTACATCAATAGTGGAGCTTCTTTTTCGAGCAAAGCATATGAAATAGCATGCGAATCAATGTCTCAAAAAGAACCATGTTGTATATCTGATTTAAAATTTGCTAAACAAGCAATTAAGAATTTCGATTCCATACTGCAAATTAAAGATGAAAATTGCCAATATAATTTACAGCCATTCTATATTTTATCCAATCTTTGGAAAAGCATTTACTATATTAATCATGATCTAAGAATTGATGCTTCAATTCAATTGCGGAGTGTTTTTGAATCCTTAGTAAGAAGTAAATTTAACTTGAAGAATCAAGAGGAAATAAAACCAATCCAATATGAGCAGTACTGCATAACTCCTGAACTTAATGAGTTTTTTATAAATAGTAGAGCCACAAGAGCTGGTTCCGTTCATAAATTATTAATAACAAATGATACAAAAAATTTACGTCAATATGCAAAGCATTTGATTGATTTTTTTGAGAGAGATTTCGAAATTAACATTGGCGGTATAATAAGATGAATAATGTTACACACAGAAAAGCGCAAATCGGCGATTTTAGTCAAATTATAAAGCTACTCGCTGATGACAAATTAGGTTGTACGCGTGAGCAAGCGGGTAGCGAAGTGGCGCAAGAATACCTTGATGCATTTGCTAAAATTGACAGTGATTCAAATCAATATCTCATGGTTCTTGAGAATGATGGAGAAGTAATAGGAACATGCCCTTTAACCTTAATGCCTTCACTGACCTTTTTAGGATCCACGTGTTTGCAGATAGAAGCCGTTAGAGTCAATTCAAGCATTAGAGGTCAGAATTTAGGGCAGCAGATGATTGAAGTTGTCATTAATTGGGGCTTCGATCATGGCGCCACAATTCTTCAATTAACCACCAATAAAGAACGCACAGATGCTCTTCGATTTTACGAAAAGCTGGGATTTAAAGCCAGCCACGAAGGTGTGAAATTATATTTGGAGCAAAAATAATGGGAAAAATGATTATTGATCAAAAATACAACAAATTATTTCTAGAGCTTAAAACGCGTGTAACTGCATCAAGATATAGGGCTGCTGTTAAAGTTAACAACGAGCTAATTAATCTTTATCATCACATAGGCAATATTATTTTGCAGTCGCAAGAAAAAGAAGGATGGGGAGCTAAGATTATTAATCAGCTATCAATAGACTTAAGAGCAGAGTTCCCAGATATGAAGGGATTTAGCCCCCAGAACCTTAAATATATGCGTAAATTTGCAGAGGAATTTAGCCAAACTGAAATTGGTCAACAGGCTGTTGACCAAATCCCTTGGGGACATATCGTACTCCTTATGTACTCAGGACTAGATAAAGAGCAAATAAAT
The DNA here is from genome assembly GCF_003574485.1 of Facilibium subflavum. GTDB lineage: Bacteria > Pseudomonadota > Gammaproteobacteria > Francisellales > Francisellaceae > Facilibium > Facilibium subflavum. The sequence goes on along the minus strand of NZ_QLIT01000202.1, from coordinate 3,719 downwards.
TTCTATGTAAATCAAACAGTTGAAAAAGGCTGGTCTAGAAACGTACTGTCAATGCAAATAGAAACCAAATTACATAAAAGGAAAGGCACGGCCGTTACCAATTTTGATAAAAAATTACCGTTACCTCAATCAGACCTAGCACAATCTACACTGAAAAATCCATATTTATTTGATTTTTTAAGTCTTGGAGACAAAGCTCAAGAACGAGAAGTCGAAAAAGGTTTAGTAAAGCACATAGAACAATTTCTTTTAGAGCTAGGTGAAGGATTTGCATTTCTAGGAAGGCAATATCACTTGCAAGTTGAAGATCAGGATTTCTATATTGATATGCTTTTTTACCACATAAAACTACGTTCTTTTGTTGTTATAGAACTCAAGTCTGGTCAGTTTAAACCAGAATACGCAGGCAAAATGAATTTTTACTTATCTGCTGTTGATGATTTATTAAAACATTCTGGTGATAACCCATCTATTGGCTTAATTCTGTGTCGATCAAAGGTGGGTGTTTTAGCAGAATATGCATTGCGTGATATGACAAAACCAATAGGACTTGCTGAATATCGCCTAGAAGATTCATTACCTGATGATATTAAAACATCACTACCAACGATTGAAGAGCTTGAATCTGAGTTATCGAAAAGAATTAACTCTGATGAGGACAGTGATGAATAAGATTACTTTTGAAAAAGCAAGTACTGCATATAAAGAAATAATTTTTTCATGGTTAGCAGAGCCTCATGTGCAGGAATTCTGGGATAATACTCAAGGACATAAAGATGACATTTTAAACTTTATGGGTGGTAGAAAAGAGCCATCAGATTACTGTGATGGTAAATATATTTATTGGATTGCACTAGATTCTGGTAAGCCGTACGCCATGCTGATGACAATCCAAGAAACCATACAAGATAATATTGGCAACCTGAAATTAGTACACTTATCTAAAACAGGCCATACTTACGGCTTAGATTACATGATTGGCAATACGAAGTATATCGGCAAAGGGTATGGTGCTAAAACTTTAATTGAATTTATTGATTTTTTCAGAGATTCATTTGATGAAAAGGCAGATATATTTTTGATTGACCCAGCAAGCGATAACCCACGCGCAAAACGCGTATATGAAAAGGCGGGTTTTAAACACGTTGCTGATTTCGTCATGGGTGGTGATTGCAGTGGCAGTGGTAAGCCGCACCACTTATTAATCAACAAGGTTTTTGACGTTTGACTGCCCTTCTGTGTGGTAAGCCGCACTACTTATTAATCAAGAAATTGTAAACTGGATATCATTTTTAATGACTGAAAAAACAAAATCAATCTATACACTAAAGCAAATAGAAACACCGCGACTAATCATAAGGCCGGTGCGGCTCGGCGATGAAATTGAAATAAATAAAGCAATCAATAATTCTTTGGAAATACTACAAAAGTGGCAGCCTTGGGCAAAAGATCCCAGTATTGACGCGACACGAACCTTTGTTCAAAGAGGCATGTTTTCTTGGGAGTCAGGTTGTATTAAAGATTTTCCAATGGTTGTGATTCATAAACAGGATAAAAGAATCATTGGAGCCAGCGGTTATAATGATAGGAGTGATCCCGATGATGGCCTTTATGAAATTGGCTACTGGTGTGATGTAGACTATCAAGGCCAAGGGCTTGTTACGGAGTATGCTAATGCTTTAACTCGTTTTGCCTTTGATGTGCTTTCTGCTCACAAAGTTGTTATCTCAATGCAAATTGAAAACAAAAAAAGCAGCGCAGTTGCAATCAGGTTAAACTTTTCTAATGAGGGCACCATAGATCGAGATTCAGTTGATTGTACACCTAAGCATCTTGCTCAACATTATATATATTCCACTAATAACATAAAAAAGTTGCCTGCTCTAGATTACTCTTGGTCTAGTGATAAAAGCAAACCCTCAGGATTTCACATAATTAACTGGGCCAAAGATATTCTCAAAATAACTGATAATAAAGCATTTGCAATGAGTCAAGCTATCACTAAAACGCCATGGTCCCATGTTTTCGAAATAAATACTGGCAATGAAGTTTTCTATCTAAAAAAAATACCAGAAATGTTCTCGAAAGAGGCAAAATTCATTCAATTTTTGGAAAAAAATTCAAATGCTTCACTGCCACAGATTATTGCTGAAAACTCAAAGTTAAATTGCTTTTTAATGAAAAATGCAGGTCAAACGTTACGAGAAACATTAAACCAAAATTTTAGTGAGGAGTTAGTCTTTAGAACCATTGATCAATTTACCTGCTTACAAAACGATATGGCTAACCATGTCAATACCTTACTTCGGATGGGCGTTCCAGACTACCGTTTAGAGAAAATGCCTGATTTATACACTCAGCTAATTCAGCAAAAAAATTTGTTAAAGGCTTGTAGCCTATCAGAAATCGAAATCAAAAAGCTCAGTGACCTGACCTCTACCGTTTCCAAATTATGCAAGAAATTAGCAGAGTTTCAAATCATTGAGACCATTGTCCAGCCTGACTTTAATGATAACAATACACTGGTTGATGAGACAAATCAAAGAATAACAATTATTGACTTAGGCGAGATTGTAATATCCCATCCCTTCTTCTCCTTGATAAATTTTTTATATCAAATGAAAAAACATCATGGTTTATCTGAAGAAGATGATTTATATCATAGACTCAAGGCTGCTTGCTTTAACAACTATCAACCCTACTTTACATCTGATAGGGATTTCGAGGATGCGCTTGCCACATCAAAGATTGTAAACATTGTTTATGGCTTAGTCGATCAAGATCGATTTATACGAGCTTGTGGAATAGATAATCTAATCAAGCATGAATACTGGAAGCTCACAGATTTATTGAAAACATTTATGGCAACATGTAAAAATAACACATAGGGCGTTAAAACAATGAAAATATTAGCAACTGACAGACTGCTGTTACGAACTTTTCAAATGCATATTGCTCAAAAATTAATTAATAAGGTTTTACCATGATTACAGTTGAACTCGCAAAAAAACTAATAGCCACTCAATTTCCTGAATACACAGGCTTAACTGTAACTGAAGTTGAGCAACAAGGTCATGATAATAGAACATACCGACTTGGCGATGATATGTTAATTCGTATGCCAACAGCAAAAAGCTATGCTTTAAAGGTGCCTAAAGAGCAAGAATTACTGCCACAACTGGCAAAATATGTAAGCATCCCAATTCCTGCACCGATTAAAATGGGAAAACCATCTGATGATTACCCTTATCTGTTTTCAATTTATAAATGGCTTGAAGGCAGAAGTGCCAACCTTACACAGCTTGATGATAAAGCATTAGAAAATATTGCTTTTCAATTAGCAACTTTTTTGAAAGAACTTCAAGCGATTAAAGATGTAAAAGGCCCAAAGCCTGGCCAGCATAACTTCTGGCGTGGGTGTCATATAAGCGTTTATGATAAAGGTGCCCGTGAGCAAATTGCAAATTTAGCAAATGTTATTGATTCTAAAGCTGCAATCGCTTTATGGGAGAAAGCTTGTGCAACCTCTTGGCAAGAAAAGCCAGTTTGGATCCATGGTGATTTTGCAGCAGGCAATATACTCATTAAAGATAATCAATTATCAGGTGTGATTGATTTTGGTGGTATGGCTGTTGGTGATCCGGCTTGCGATCTTGTGATTGCCTGGACTTATTTAACTGATAAAGCAAGAGAAATTTTTATCAGGGTAAACGCATCTA